>JACMJD010000742.1 GCA_014380825.1 Phycisphaerae bacterium
GCGAACGGAATCAAATACCATGTCACGATAAGCAGCGCAACGAACGCAGCGATTCGAGTCGTCATCTGAGTGGTCCCAATCTGAAAGATGTGTCAAACCGTGGAACACGTTATTCGCGCACCGCTTAGAAGCGATTGGATTCGATCGCTTCCTTTAGCCAAGCGAGGGCGAATGCCCAGGCGCGCTTGACGGTTGGGGCGGACACTCCCAGTGCCTGCGCCGTCTGGTCGACGGTCAGCCCCGCGAAGTAGCGAAGCCGAACGACGGCGGCGGCGTCTGGGTCCACGCTCTCTAAGCGAGCGATCGCATCATCAAGGATCAAGAATCCGGCGGATTCTTTTTCGGACGCGGGATCGGGCAGGCTCGCCAGATTAATAGCGGCGCGACGCGCTTCGGGCCCGCCGCGAATTCCGGCGGCTTTGGCACGGGCGTGATCGACCAGAATTCGCCGCATCGCTTCGGCGGCGGCGACATAGAAATGACTGCGATTTTGCCAAGGCACCTGCCGCGGCCCCACCAACCGAAGATACGCCTCATGCACCAGCGCGGTGGCCTGAAGATGGCCGGGCGTTTCGCGCTTCAGTTGTTGCTGCGCCGCGGCGCGAAGTTGTGAATAGACCAACGGCAAGAGCGCATCCGCCGCCGCGCGATCGCCGCCCGCGGCGTGCTGCATGAGCAGCGTCACCTGCTCGGGTGAATCTGGATTGGGTGCCCGAATGCCGACGATCTTCCACGCGACCGCCGTTGCATTCAAGAACGCCGTCGCCGGCGACCCTGTAGGAGGGCGTAGACAATCAGTGCCGTTGCCGTCGCCGGTTCCGGTACGGCCGTCACCGTGAACTGCACCGCTTGCCAGCCGTTCGGGAGCACATTTACGCCGAAGAATCCGTCAAAGCCGGGCGTGTTTGACGTGAACGCGAAGTCGCTGGCGACGAACGTGAGGTCCGCCGAGGGGTTCTCGAAGTATTCGATCAGCGTGTACGTGCCCGGGTCGGCGCTGGGATCGACGCGGAACGCAACGTTGACCGGACCGGTTCCGCCCGAAGCTTTGTTGAGCGTCGTGTGCGACTTCATGTAGTCGCTGCTGTCGCCAAGATCGAAATCGATCGCCGAGCCGAGCGAGATGATCATGCTGGCGGCGTCGATCGTCCCGACCGCGGGCCCGCCGACGTCGCCGGGCTGGAGCGTGCCTTTGTCGGTGAAGACGCGCACGCTATGAAACGTACCGCGCGCCGCGAGCACGCCGTCGTTCACTTCCAGCGCCATCCGTGCGTGGCCGTCTACTTCCACGCGTCCGCCGTTTCGCGTGCTCGTGCCGATGTCCCAGAACTGCGTGCCCATCGCCGGCGAATAGTCATTGATGCGCAGCGTGCCCGGGCCAACCTTCGTGAGAGAATCGCTCGCTTCGACGCCATTGTTCCAAGTCGCGTTGAAGCCGTTCGTGTCGAGCGTCGACGACTCGGTCACGCGGATCAGCTTGTTCGTGTTCCAATCATTCATCAAGACCAGCCCGCGCCCGATCGTGCCGGCGATTTCTACAACCGGGCCGACGCCGAAGTTGTCGTCGCTGAACAGCTCGACTTCCGCGCGCGAGATGCGCGTGAGGCCGGTGTAGGTGAGTCGGGCGCGGACGATCCAGAGAAAAATCGAAAGCTCGCGCGCGAATGTTTCGCGGCGTCTTGCGATCTCACCGCTCTCTCACCGACCGAACGAAGCGGTCCGCTTTTTCGGTAGTGGGTCGGATTGAAACTTTCCCTAAGGACGCTGCAGGGAGGTTATGGCTTGTCGAATGTGTAGCCTAGATCCTCGTTCACGATGAATCGTGGGGAACGAAATGACGACGCGATCTGCATTTGCCAAGTCATCCTGCGTGGGATCGTCACTGGCGAACCAAAACCATCGTCGATCGCGAACCCGTCGTGCAAGACGATATCTCCGTTCACTTCCGTCCACTCCCCAGAGTTGGTCAACACGGGTCGGCCTGAAACGGCAATCGTCTGCGAGAAACGGCCGTCGGTCTTCAGTTCAACCGTTTCCACACCGTAGGGATACTTACATGAGTATTTGCCGACGAGCGAACGAGCTTTGCTGGGCCAGAGTGCCCAAGTCGCTACGATCACGAAGCTGGCAGTTACACAGAGTAGTACCAACAGACGTGAGAACTTTGGGGAGGCTGAGTTCTGCATGATTCAAACAACATTGATCAGGCGAGCGATTCTAATCGAGCCACGCCACCAAGTCTGCGATATCCCAAACACGCGAAGCGATTCCCGCTTCCATCGCGGGCGTAACTCGAAGCGTGTGATGGAGAAGTTGTAGAACATGTGGTGCAGCGCGATCGCGTGCGCGTGGTTCCCGATTTTCTTTGAGAACGCATTCGTAAGTCGGGTAGATCGACCAATGCTCATATGCTTCACAGCACTTGCGGCAGCGTGACGTCATGCCCCGCATCGTTCAATGATCGACAGCAGACCGAGCGGCGGGAGTTGTTCTCGCGGGATTCGACTTCCAATCGAAGGATGCGGCGGGTTAACGATGAGGATGCGCACAGATTGTCCAATCTGCTTGCCGCCGCAGTTGCTGCGGACGTAATCGAATATGGACGAGCCAGTGACCGGAACATTTCAATGGCGAACGGGGTCAACTCGGCACGAGCCTTGCGACGGCCACTGCCCTGAACGGTAAACCGCTCTGCGTACGCGTTGGCGAGCCAAGGTGGGCTCGCGACTGCGACAGTGCGACCTCCTTCTGACGTGAGGGCAACATGACACAAACTTTTGACGAAGCCCGAACCCTGGGCCGAAGCGGGCTTGCGCCCGATGTGATCGGTCGCGACGAGGAGCAACCGTGGACGCCGCCGGGCGAAGATCTCACTCCGCCCAACAGCGGCAACGTCAACGTCGGCGGCACCGAGCGGATTATCTCGGCGGCGGCGGGGGCGATTCTTGCCGGGTTCGCGGCCACGCGGCGCGGTTGGCCGGGGCTGATCGCCGGCGTGGTGGGCGGCGGATTGATCGTCCGCGGCGCTACAGGATATTGCCCGGCCTATGCCGCGATGAATGTCGAGCCGCCAACGCAGGAAGACCGCGGCACGCACGTCGAGCAGACCTTCATGATCAATCGCTCGCCGGATGAGCTGTACAGCTATTGGCGAAACTTCGAGAACCTGCCGAACATCATGACGCACCTCCAGGAGGTGCGCGTGATCGATGATCGCAAATCGCACTGGGTGGCCAAGGCGCCGAAGCTCGCAGGCGGATCGGTCGAGTGGGATGCGGAAATCATCAACGATGAACCGAACCACTTGATCGCCTGGCGATCGTTGCCCGGCTCGCAGGTCGACAACGCCGGCGCGATTCGCTTTGCCAAGGCGCCCGGCGACCGCGGTACGGAAGTCCACGTGTTCATCAATTACGTTCCGCCCGCCGGCATCATTGGCCACGCCATCGCGACGTTGTTGGGCGAGAACCCTCGCCGACAAATGCGTGATGATCTCCGCAACTTCAAACGCCTCATGGAAACCGGCGAGATTCCGACGACCCAAGGCCAACCGCGCGGGACGTGCAGTGGGCGCGGAAAAGTGCAGCAATCGATGTAACGCTGAAAGGAATCGTGACTCATGAAAGCGCTCACCTGGTGTGGAATCAAGAAAGTCAAAGTCGAGAACGTGCCGGATCCGAAAATCCTCAACCCGCGCGATGCGATCATCCGCGTGACGTCCACCTGCATCTGCGGCTCCGACCTGCATCTGTATGATGGTTTCATCCCCTTCATGAAGCCCGGCGACATCATGGGCCACGAGCCCATGGGCATCGTTGAAGAGGTCGGGCCGAACGTTGATCAGTCGAAGCTGAAGGTCGGCGATCGCGTGGTCGTCCCGTTCTGCATTGCCTGCGGCAATTGCTTCTTCTGTAAGCGGCAGCAATACAGTTGCTGCGATAACACGAACACGAAACCGTACATCGGCGAAGTGCTGATGGGTCAGGCGGCCGCCGGGTTGTTTGGCTATTCGCACATGACCGGCGGATATGCGGGCGGGCAAGCGGAATTTCTGCGCGTCCCGTACGCCGATGTGAACTGCCAGAAGATGCCGCAGGATCTCACTGACCATCAACTCGTGTTCCTCTCCGATATTTTCCCCACCGGCTACATGGCCGTTGAGCAGTGCAAGCCGCAGCGCGACGACACGATCGCGATCTGGGGCTGCGGCCCGGTCGGACAATTCACCATCCGCAGCGCGATGCTGCTGGGCGCTGCCAAGGTGATCGCGCTGGATGATGAGTCGCGCGTCCCCGAGCGCCTTCAGATGGCGCGGGCGGCCGGCGCGATCACCGTCGATGTCTCTGACGAATACGTCTACGAACGCCTGCTCGATCTCACCGGCGGCATCGGGCCGGATATCTGCATCGATGCGGTTGGGATGGAAGCGCACGGTTATTCGCTCGATGCGCTCTACGACCGCGTGAAAACCATGGCGTTCATGGAAACCGAGCGCCCACACGTGATTCGCCAGGCGATCAACTGCTGCCGAAAAGGCGGCACCGTCTCTATCCCCGGCGTGTACGGTGGCGTGGCAGACAAGATCCCGCTGGGCGCGCTCATGAATAAGGGCCTGACAATCAAGACCGGCCAGACGCATGTGCACAAATATGTGCCAGAACTTCTCGAGCATATCCGCGCCGGTCGAATCGACCCGAGCTTCGTGTTGACGCATCGCGTTCCGCTGTCGCAAGCGCCGCAGGCGTACGAGATGTTCCGCAAGCAGACGGATGGTTGTATTAAAGTCGTGCTCGATCCGGCGGCGTAGAATGGTGGTGTGCAGAACAGGATCACACCCAAGCCCGTCTTTTATTCCGTGCTCGACCTGGCCCCGATTCGCGTCGGCGGCACCGCTGCTGACGCATTCCACCAGGCGCTGGATCTGGCGCGCCACGTCGAGCAGTTCGGCTATCACCGATATTGGCTGGCGGAGCATCACAACATGCCCGGCGTCGCCAGCGCCGCGACGGCAGTCGCGATCGGTTACATCGCCGGCGGCACGAAGACGATTCGCGTCGGCGCGGGCGGGATCATGCTGCCGAACCATTCGCCGCTGGTGATCGCCGAACAGTTCGGCACGCTCGAGTCGCTGTACTCTGGTCGCATCGATCTCGGATTAGGTCGCGC
>JACMJD010000743.1 GCA_014380825.1 Phycisphaerae bacterium
CAGATTACACCGATTGCACAGATTAAGAATTTGCATTTGAAATCTGGGTAATCTGTGAAATCTGTGGTTCAATTTCTTTCCTTGTGCCATTCGATCCAAGATTGATCATCGCCATCCTCGTCGCGCCGGTCGTGCTGCTGGTCGTGATCGTCGTGATCGGCGCGATCGTCGGGCGTTTTAGTCGTCGTCGCTGCCCAGCGTGCATGCAGCGGGGGCTCAAGCAGATGAGCGTCGTGCGGGCGGAGACGGTTGTTGACGGACACGAGGCACTCGACTATCGCACTTACCTGCGTTGCGAAAAATGCGGCACACGATTCAAGCTTCATCAGGGAATTCTCAGCGGTGTGCCGGATGATGAGATGAGCGAAGCGACTCGGTTCGGGTGAGCCGTTGAAACGCGCCGCGCATTTCTAATCGACAGGCCGCTTCGGATTGCGACAATTCCGCGGCTCGATATAGTCAAGTACACACACCCCGAACAGAAGGAGCGGTCGAATGAAACAATCGATTGGCACGAATTGGATTGCGGTCTTCGTAGTGCTCATGTTGAGCGGACTCGTCTTCGCCCAGGACGCGGCGAACCTGGTAACCGAAGAAGACATCATCGCCGGCGTGATGAACATCGACTTCAAGACGCGCACGCAGCAGGACACCAGCGGCGATCTGAAGAAGGGCTCGCCGGCGATGGGGGCGCAGGACAAGTACACGTTCGCGCTAAACGTCGCCAAGACCACCGAGTTCAGCGGCGACATCGTGCGCCAGCCCAAACTCTTCAGCAGCGTGCTTGGCCGCACGAAGCAGAACGCGAAGCTGGCGTACAACGTGAATATCTCGGTGCTGAATCCGAAGGACATGAAGCAGAAGCGCGCTGTCGGCAAGTGGGTCGGCGAGGCCGCGATCGATCCGAACAGCGGCGCGTTCAACCTGGGCGGCGGCGAAAGCCCGCTGCGCATCGTCATCGACGCCGTCGGATCTGCCAAGGCCTTCACCGATCGCTTTGGCGGCGTGCTGCAAGGCAAGGCCGAGAAGAAAGAATCGCTCGGGTCGCGCACGTACAAGCGCATCATCGGTGACAAGACCGTCGAGATCACCATCAAGCGATCCGATCCGATGAGCTTCAACCAGATCGAGCTCGCCAAAGGCCCGGCGGAGATTTATCCGCACACTTACGTCAACGGCCGGCTCGATTACGACTACGAAACCGGCAACTGGTACACGGACGGCATTCGCTTCAAGTACCAGCTTGACGGCAAGGATTACGAAGACGTCGTCACAGGCTCGATCAAGTGGGTCGAAGACCCCGATCGCGCAACCAACGGCAAGGGCCACTACGAGTTCAACCTTCGCTTCAACGAAGACAAGTACAAGCCCGCCGCCGGTGAGGCGGCCGCGTTCGACAAGATGAGCGACGAAGATGCGTTCTTCGCCGTCGACAACAGCATCCCCGCGATGACCGGACGGATCGAATACCAAGACACGTTCATCAGCGGCGGCACGACGCCGGCGAACAGCAAGGTGACCTATCACCTCAACGCCAACAAGCTGA
>JACMJD010000744.1 GCA_014380825.1 Phycisphaerae bacterium
AGCGCGCCGCTCGGCAATCCGAACAACACCACCGGCAGCACCGATGCCGACTGCACCAGCGCAATCATCACCGGCGATGTGGTCAACGTCGTCATCAGCCACGCCGACGCGACCTCGTTCATCCACATGCAGATGTTCGCCGTCAGCCACGTGCCCCACAACAGCCGGAACACCGGCCGGCGCAACGGCGCCCAGGGCGATTGCAGAGGTTCGGTTGGAACGACTTCGGGTTCGACAGGCGGCTGCACGCGCCGATTGTATTGACGCGGCGGATGTCACCGCCGATTGATCAGGACCTGCAGCGGGTTGGCTTCGACTCGAACGTGACCAAACCCCTTAGTTGTAAGAAAGCGTGGAGCGCCGCGACCTACAGCTGCTGTGTTGATGCGGGAGGCGCGACTCGTGCGCGAGGCTCAGCGGTGTTCCTATGTTGTAAACCACTTAACGGAAACGGATATGACAACTATCAAGCGTCGTCCTGTAAGCAGACTTCTCATTCTCACGCTCGCCGGCACAGCCGCCGGCTGTGTTTCGACGACAGAACCCAATGTGATGGCGGGTAAACCCACGATAGCGAACGCGACGCCCGTGGCCGCAGCAGCGCAGACGCCTCCGGATCAACTAGTCGATGCGCTCAACGGCGTGTTCGGCAAACACAAGGCACGCGGTTCACACGCCAAAGGTTTCTGCATGGCCGGTGAGCTCGAAGCATCTTCGAACGCCGCGACGATCACGCGCGCCAGCTTGTTTCAGCCGGGCAAGCGAACACCGATCATCGGCCGCTTTTCGGTCGGCGGCGGCAACCCCAAGGCTGCTGATAACGGGAAAAGTGTGCGAGGCATCGCCGTACGCGCGGTCGACGGAAATCAGCGATTGGATTGGATATTTATCTCAGCGCCGCACTTCTTCGCTCAGACACCTGAACAATTCGCCAATTTCTTCAAGGTGCGCGCGCCCGATTCGGCCACCGGCAAGATGAATCCTGAGGCGATTGCGGCGTTCTCCAAAGCGAATCCTGCGACGACGAAGCAAGCGGCCTATCTTGCGGGCCAGCCGGTGCCGGCCAGTTATGGCACCGTGCCTTACTTCAGCACGAACACGTTCATCGCGACCAATGCAGCGGGCAAGATGCAGCCGTTGCGCTGGCGCTTCGAGCCTGTGGCGGGACGTCTGGGCCTGACTGACGACGAAGCAAAAGCCAAAGGCTCTGAATTCTTGCGAACCGAGTTGATGGAGCGTCTGGCGAAAGGCCCGGTCGTTTTCAACGTCATCGCACAGCTCGCTCGAGCCGACGACCAGTTGATCGATCCCACCGAGCCGTGGCCTGCGGATCGCACCGAAGTCAACACGGGCCGCCTGGTTATCGATCGCATCACCGACCAGGCTTGTGATCGTGAAACGTTCTTGCCGACGGTGCTGCCGGCCGGCCTTGCGACGAGCGCTGATCCCATTCTCGCTGCCCGCGACGGCGCTTATGCCGTGTCACTGAGCCGGCGCCTGACGCCGTAGCACAAGGCGGCCAGTCGAAGTCGTCCGACTGGCCGCTTCAAAACGTGATGACGATCGACTCCGCGGAACGCTTCGACGGGCCGTGATAGACGGCCTCGATGTTGTTGCCATCGGGATCGATGACGAATGCGCCGTAGTAGCCAGCGTGATACTGCTCGCGGATGCCGGGCTTGCCGTGATCTTTGCCGCCGGCCGCGAGCGCCGCGGCGTGGAAGCGATCGACAGTGGCGCGATCGGGCGCCTGCAATCCGATATGAACGTGCGTCGGGCCAGTGGTCGACATCGCATCGGTGCTGATGAAGAATTCGTCGAAATGAAAGTAGCCGTCGCCTTCACCGTCGATCTTGCGCCCGAACACGCCGAGCACCGCCTCGTAGAACCGCTTGGTCGCGGCGAGATCGCGCGCGATCAGGTGAACGTGATCGATCAGCCGGCCGCGATGCAGTTTCTCTG
>JACMJD010000745.1 GCA_014380825.1 Phycisphaerae bacterium
CATCGCCAGCGCACAGCGCACCGCGTTGCGCGCATCTTCGATCGCCTGCGACTTAGACCGATTGCGCGGCGGACCAAATACGGCGACGATCTGATCGCCGTTGAACTTCATGATCAGCCCGCCGCTCTCCTTCACCAGGTCGGAAACGCCCTGGAAATATTCGTTCAGCCAGCGCATCAGATCGGATGCGTCCATATTCTCGGCGATGCTCGCGAAACCCTTGAGATCGGTGAACAACATCGTCGCGCGCTGGCGTCGCGGACGCAGGCCGCCGCTGGTGAAGACTTCGTCGCGATCGCCCCAGATGAGCTTGGCGACATCGTCGGAGACGAATCCGCTGATTAATTGCATCATCGCGTTGCGCTCCTGCCGCCCGCGCACGCCGTTGTAAACCCCGACCATCGCCGCGCACGCGACGAAACCCGCCACGGGGGGGACGACCGGAATCCACAAGCCGCGATCAAACGCCTTTCGCGCGCCGAAATAGAGAATCGCCAATACGAGCGTCGCGACGCTCGCGACAACCAGGATCGCGCTCGTGCCGCCAAAAACTTTCCAGGGTGGCCGCGCGGCAAATCCGAGCGCGCCGCCAAGCACGCAGAACGCGACGATCAGCGTGGTTTCGTTTCGCGCGGACCAGATTCGTGTCGTCACGGGTTGGCCGTTTGCCGCGCGGATCAACTGGTCGGCAATTCGTGCGTGACAGGTCACGCCGTAATCACGCTCGCGCTCGCTGCCATTGCGCATCGGCGTGTTGATGTAGTCCTTCACGCTCCGCGACCACAGGCCGATCAGCACGACCTTATCGCGAAACACGCCCGGTTCCACGCGGCCGGCGAGCACATCCTGCACCGAATGCGGCTCGAAATCTGGAGCGCGAAAGTCGATCAAAAGCTGCACAGCATCGCGTCCAAGCCGGCCATACGCGCCGGCGTTGACGATTGGACGATATCGCACCTCGCCGAACTGCTGCCACGGATCGTTCGCATTAACACTGACGTCGAACTTCTCGCCGACATGGATCTGCGCCACACGCGAGGCGAGCGAATATCGCATCTCGCCGGAATGATCCGGGCGTTGCAGCAGCGCTCGACGGACGACGTCATCCTCATCCGGCGGCAGATCGACAAACGCCACCTGCGCCGGCGAATCTTTCAATCCCGGGGGCGGGCCTACGGACATCTCAATCTCATCATTGATCGCGATCGGCGCGACGATTTGTGGATTGTCGGTGAAAATCTTAGCGAGCCGCGATTGATCGTTGGACCCGGTTTTCAGATCCGGAACGGCCTGATCGCGGAAAATATCTAGGCCGATTGCCGACGGTTCGCCGGCGAGGATCTTTTCCAGCAAATCCGACATCACGCGATCGCTGATCGGATACTGGCCCCATTCGCGAATGTCGTCGTCGGTAATCGTCACGAGCACGCACGCTGATGCCGCGGCCTGCGTGCGCTGACGTTGCCTCCACGCGTCGTAAACTTGGAACTCCAGCGCCCGCGCGGGCCGGGTGTGTCGTGCCCACAGCACCGCCGCCGCGCCGATGCAGATGAACAGCGCCGTGGTCAGGGTTGGCAAGAGGATTTTCTTGATTGTGGCACGCATACGATGCGCTGCGATGTGTGCGCGCTCCCGCTCACGCGCGGCGGGCTATTGCCAATTGCCGATGATGACGAAGTGCGCCCAGAAACGTGGGTGATCGTACGTTTTGGCATTGATCATTTTCAGTTGCGCCGCACGCAGCGCCAGCGCCTTGCTGTTACCGGTCGAGGAATTCAGCTCGCGATAGAAATCCGGGATCAGCTCGGACGTGGCTGCATCGTGCGCGAGCCAGAGCGTCGCCAGTGCGCTGCGCGCGCCCGCGCGAACGGCGATACCCGCCAGGCCCATCGCGGAGCGACCGTCGTCGTCACCGGCGGCGGTTTCGCAGGCGCTGAGCGTCAGCAGATCGACCGGCTGCCCGCGAAATTGCGATGGCTGAATCATCTGCTGAAGATCGTTCATCCCGATCGGGCGTTCGTCGTTCGTCACGACATACGTCTTGCGCACATCGGTATCGAAATTCGCGTGCGTGGCCAGGTGCACAATTGAGAAACTCGTACCCTCCAGCGCCATATTCAGCCTCTCCGAGCCGAACGATTCATTGCTGAGCGTCTCGCTTCGCTTCGGATAACTCGCCGCGACGTCGATCAGTTCCTGCGGGACGTTCTTCAGTTCCTGGAACGTCACGCTCTCGCCACGCACCTGAATCGTGCGAGCTTTGGACAACCCGCCCGCCAGCAGTCGCGCGTCGCCGCGCGTCGCGGCGCCGCCGGAGATCGACATGGAAAGCCCGGGCATCAAGCCGATGGCGAAGTCTTCAATTAGAAATTTCTCGGTCGATTCATCATACAGCGCCGCCGGCGAGATCTGCCGCAGTTCGCCATCCGGCACGAAGACGAGCGTGTCGATGTTGCGGTGCTTCAGCTCGTCCATGATCGGCGCGATCAACAGCTTGTGCAGCTTCTTGGCGGGCGCGCGATAGTTATGATTTCGCGCCTGCTCCAACTGCTTTCGCATCGTCAGTGCCAGTTGCGCGATCTCCTGATCGTTCGCCGCCACTTTTGGCGCGCGCCACATGACCGAGCGATCAGACTTGCTCGCGCCTGCAAACGTCAGCAGCATCTCGCAGCGGTCGGGTAGCGGAACGATGTAGATCACCGCAGTCCGCGGCGAACCCCTGAGCGCGCTGTCGATCTGCGCCTTGCTCGCCTCGGCCAATTTCAGGCAATCGTCCTGGAAATAGTTTTTCAGCTCCGCCGCCTTGAACAGCTCGATCGTGTCGCGCGCCGAACGGAGTAATTCCTGTTCCTTCGCCGGGTCTGTTTCGTTATCGCACTGGAGCAGCAGGAGGTCGGCCAGGCCGTAGTAAAGTGTTCCAACCTGAGCGCGGAAATTTCCGCCGCCCACCGGCGCCGCGTAAGCCAGTGCAACGTCATCGCGCACGTTATTTTTGCTGAGACTGCCGACCGCGCGCTGATATGCAGCGATCGCCGCCGGGATATCACCGCGCTTTTGATGCAGGCGACCGAGCTGCCACTCCCAGCGATAGAGCGAATCGTCGCGCTGAAGTTTCTGCGATGCGAATCGCGCGTGGCGCGTGGCGATCATCGCCTGATCGGTCTGATTCAGCTTTTCGAAATGTCTGCCGAGATATCCCCACGCGAAACCGGCCAGCCGATCGTCCTGAAACTGCTTCGATAGATCGATCGCGCGACGGAAGAGCTGCTCGGCCCGCTTGGGTTCGACGTCAAGCTGATCGAACCGACACGCTAGCAAGATCGACAGTCTCGCCTGATCGAGCGACGGCGAGAGCTTGTCGACCGCGGTGGATGCCTCGCTTAACGCGTTTAGCGATGCAGCACGATCGGGATGATCGAGCAGCGCGGCGTTGCATCGCACGCGCGCCGCCATCACCGAGTCGCCGAGTGAATGGGCGAGCTTGGCGCTCTGCTCATACGCGTGCTGCGCCTCGACAACTTGGCCGCGAGCGGCGTGCAGATTCGCCAGGTCATTCAAGATCGCCGCTTCGGTCGCGATGTCGTTGAGTTCGCGCGCCGTGGCGAGGCTCTCGTTTAGATAGATGGCCGGGTCACCGACCGTGTCGTGGTGCGAAATCGTGAAGCACAGTGCGCGTCCAATGGCCGCAGTGAGCCGCATGTATTGCCGCGGATCGCGCGCACGGGCCTCTTCGCGCAGCGGACACAGCACGTCCATCGCGAGGCGATAATTTCCCAGCGCCTCATACGCGCCCGCCAATCGCAATGCGGCGTCGCAATAATGTTCCCAATCGCCCGCGTCGCGATACGCATCGGCGCTGGCTCGCCACGCGTCGGCGGCCTGTTCGATCTTGCCCTGGCGATACGCGTCGACGCCGCGCTGCATCGCTTCATCGCCGCGCGGACTTGGTTGAGTTGTTATGCTTGATCGAAATGCTGGCGCGCGAGTGGCCGAATCGTGACAGACCGGCGCTTCACTCGGCTGCGTCGCCGGCGAAGCCATCGCCGAGAGCGCCACCCCAAGCACAACCGATGCGATGCGAATCGTCATGATAGCGTGTCATCATCCGACTGCCGTGCGCGGGTGTCAAACGGAATCATCCTGCTACAATTCCGCGCACGTCGAATGGCAAACTATCTGAAAAATTGTTCGCTGCTTCTCGCATTGGCCGCCTCGCGCGCGTTGGCGGGCACGGTGGTGCATGATGGTTCGCTCGGGCCGAACCGAACGCTCAACGGGCCCAACTTCATCATCTCACCCAGCGATGGAAAACAAGTTGGCGGAAACCTGTTTCACAGCTTTCGCACGCTGAATCTGAACGCAGGCGACACCGCGAACTTCACGGGCCCGACTTCCGTGCGAAACGTGCTGGCTCGCGTAACAGACGGTGCAATCTCGGAGATCGACGGAACGATCCGCAGCACCATTCCCGGCGCGAACTTATTTCTAATGAACCCCGCCGGCGTCATCTTCGGGCCGAACTCGGCGCTGGACATCGACGGCGCGTTTGTCGCGACGACGGCGGATGTGATCAAGCTCGCCGATGGCGGAAAATTCGCCGGCGACACCGTCGCGAACAACAGCGTGCTCACCTCCGCCGATCCGTCGGCGTTTGGGTTTTTGAAAGCTCAACCATCGCCGATGGTAATCGTCGGTGATTTCGACAATGTCACGCGCGCTCGACTGACAACCAAGCCGCAGAAAACGCTCTCGATCGTCGGCGGTGAAATCGCAACGGGACTTGGGGAAATCCGCTCGCCGGGCGGGCGAATCAATCTCATCAGCGTCGGCGGGACGGGTGAGGTGACAGGCGATTTGGTGTCGATCGATGCGCCGCCGCCGAACTTGGACGCGTTCGATCGCCTTGGCGCGGTCTCGCTCAACGGGCTGACGCTTCTTTCGGTATCCGGCGCGCCTTCCGGCCGAGTCGTGGTACGCGGCGCATCATTAACGATGGATGTTCAATCGTCGATCCTCGCCGCGAACGACGGCCCGATCGATTCGCCGGCGGTCGCGATTGTCCTTGTGCTGCGCGATCGAATTGACCTGGCGGGCGGCGCGTCGATCGCCACCACGAACTCCGGCAGCGGCGCAGGCGGCGACATCCGCGCATTCGCGCGCGTCGCGACCCTGTCGAACAGCGATACCACCGGCGGCACGATCACGAGGATGAACGCGTTCAGCTTCGGTGACGGACCCGGCGGCAATATTGTAGGACACTTTCGCCGCCTCAACGTCCTGGGAAACAGTAACTTCACCACGAGCGCCGCAAGCAACGGAGCCA
>JACMJD010000746.1 GCA_014380825.1 Phycisphaerae bacterium
AAAACTGACTACGACATCATCGTCATCGGCGGTGGCCACGCCGGCGCCGAAGCTGCTTGGGCGGGTTCGCGGCTCGGAACGTCGGTTGCACTGATCACGCTGGATCCGACCAAGATCGGCGCGATGAGCTGCAACCCCGCGATCGGTGGACTCGCGAAAGGACAAATGGTCCGCGAGATCGACGCGCTGGGCGGTCTCATGGGCCTTGCGACCGACAACACCGGCATCCAGTTCCGCATGCTCAATCGCAGCAAGGGTCCCGCGGTGTGGGGGCCGCGGGCGCAGTGTGACAAGTACAAGTATGCGATCGAGGTGCAGCGGTTGCTCGCGACGTGTGAAAACCTGGACATCGTGTGCGGAGAAGTCGCGGACATCGAAACGAGCGAGAGGTCAGAGTTCAGAGTTCAGAGGTCAGAAATTCTCGATAGCCGCGACTCGACTCGACCGTGCTCGTCACAGGCAACGCGTCGCGCGTCGGTGCGCGGTGTTTCACTTGCTGACGGAACGCGCCTGACCTGTCGCGCGGTGATCGTGACGACAGGAACCTTCCTTCGCGCGCTCATGCACACGGGTGAATCGAAAACCGAAGGTGGGCGCGTCGGTGAAGCCGCAGCAAGGGGTCTGTCGGGTTGTCTATCGCGCCTGGGTCTTGAACTCGGTCGACTCAAGACTGGAACCCCGCCGCGGCTCGATCGGGATTCAATCGATTTCTCGCGATTTGAAGTGCAGCCCGGTGACGACGAACCGGCGCCGTTCTCCTATCTCAACGAATATTCGAATGCGCGCTTCGCGCCGCCGCTTCAGCAAATCCATTGTTGGATCACCGCCACCACCGAGCCGATCCACGCGATTATTCGCGCCAACCTGCACCGGGCGCCGATGTATTCCGGTCAGATCCAATCCACCGGTCCGCGATATTGTCCCAGCATCGAAGACAAAGTCGTGCGTTTCGCCGACAAGCTGAGCCATCACATTTTCCTGGAGCCTGAAGGTCTCGACACCAACGAGATCTACTGCAACGGCATCAGCACCAGCCTGCCATCGGATGTGCAGTCCGAGATGATCAAGCTGATCCCGGGCCTGGAAAACGCCAGCGTGCTTCGATGGGGTTACGCGGTTGAGTACGACATGGTCTGGCCAAGTCAGATTCGATCGACGCTGGAAACGAAAGTTGTTGACGGACTGTATCTCGCCGGACAGATCAATGGCACCAGCGGTTACGAAGAAGCCGCGGCACAGGGAATGATCGCGGGAGTTAACGCCACGCGACGTGCCGCTGGCGGCTTAGCGGACTTTGTTCTGCGTCGCGATCAAGCGTACATCGGTGTAATGATCGACGACCTCGTCACCAAGCCACCCATCGAACCGTATCGAATGTTCACCAGCCGGGCCGAGCATCGACTGCACTTGCGCGCGGATAACGCGGATGAGCGACTGACTCCGGTCGGACGCGAGATTGGATTGGTTGATGACGATCGCTTCGCGCAATTCGAATCGCGACGCGCCGCGATCGAAACCGCTCAAGCAGTTCTCGCGGCGACACGTGTTGACGGCACACCGCTGAACGATTTACTTCGCCGTCCTGACATCGATTGGCAATCACTCGTCGCCAGGCACGAACCGCTGGCGACGATCCCGTCGGACATCGCACGGCTCGTCGAAATCCGCGCGAAGTATTCGGGCTACATCGCACGCCAGGACAAGCAGATCGAGCGCTTCGCCAAGCTCGAGCACAAGCTCATCCCGACTTCGATTGACTATTCCACGGTTACCGGATTGCGCAATGAAGCGAAACAGAATCTGACCAAATTCACGCCGCGATCGCTGGGACAGGCGCTGCGCATCAGCGGCATCACGCCGGCGGATATCACCTTGCTGCAGATTCATATTGAGCGGGCGAGGCGTTGATCAATCATGGCGAAGTCCGCCAAGTCCATCGATGCCGCAAACGCGAAGCTCGAAGCGCTTCGGTCGCGGCCGTGCGACGCGGAGACGATCGAACTTCTGACCGAAGCGTTGGCCGACTCATCGAATTTGGTTGTCGCCAAGGCCGCGACACTGATTCGCGGCTTCAAGCTCCCTGCGCTTCATCCGCAAATGGTGGCCGCGTTCGATCGCTTCATGCTCGACGCCGCGAAAACCGACCGCGGCTGCATCGCGAAACAGGCATTGGCCGAGACGCTCTACGAAATGGGCGCCAGGGAAGGCGATCTATTTCTCGTCGGGGCGCGTCACGTGCAACCTGAGAAAAGCTGGGGTCCGCCGGTCGACTCGGCCGCGCAGTTGCGGGGAATCTGTCTGCTCGGGCTGATCCGCGCCGGACACCCGCGTCAGCTTGAAGTGCTCGCCGAGCATCTCATGGACAAGGAACCGCCGGTGCGACTGATGGCCGCTCGCGCCGCAGCGTATGCCGGCGGTGACTCCGCGACTCTGCTCCTGCGCATGAAAGCGCTGGCGGGCGACGTCGAGCCGGAGATCGTCGGCGAATGCTTCGCGCAACTCGTCAAGCTTCAACCGGCGCGCTCCATCGAGTTTCTCCGAAGGTTCATAGATTCGCCCGACGATGCGATCCGGCAGGCGTCACTGCAAGCGATCGGCGAGTCTCGCCAGCCCGAAGCGCTTGTGCTGCTGACAGACCGCTGGGCGTCGGCTTTCGGAACCGACGCCCGGGCCGCGCTCGTTCCGGCGATTGCCGCTCATCGCTCCAATGAGGCAATCCAATTTCTGATCGGTCGGTTGCAGCAATCGGGATCGGACTTGTGCGTCACCATCATCGAAGGCTTGCAGATGTATCGGCGTGACGCGGCGATCCGTGATCGCGTGAAGGCTGTGATCGATCAGCGCGCCGATGCGAACCTGTCGGAAGCCTTCGTGCGGCGATTTTCGCAGGGTTAAAGCGTGTGCAGGATCACTCGCGATCCGGTCTCAGCGCGAGCGGCGGTTGCAGCACTTCGGTCAACATAAACTGCTGACGCAGCGTTTCGGGCCGCAGCCACTTGTGCAGGGATTGTGCGTTGACGCTCAACTGCGGTTTCTTCGCGTCCATCCCGCGGATTTCGGACGCGGAAATGTCCGGCTTGGTCGCAACCTCGGCGAGCGCTGCATGTCCCGGCGCCGCTCGCGCGGGGATCGGTGGTGGCGCGGCGCGCGGCGCGCTTCGACGTGTCTCGCGCGCACTTGGTGCACGTTTCGGCGCGGGCGCCGATCGCTTCTGCTGCTGTTGTTGTCCGCGCGGTTGCTGTCGTTGTGGTTGCTGTCGCGCCGATGGTTGCAGCACCCGCATCGGTTGCATCGTCTGCCGGGGCGCTTGCGTTTTCGCGTCTGTTGTTCGTCGCGCGATTGTTGGTTGGAACACTTCCGGCGCCTGCGTCGGTGGACGTGCACTTCCCGCTTCCAACTGCTGACGCACTTGCTGCCGCTTCGCCTCTTCCTGTTTCTTGTTGATCGCGCTGACGATCGAGAAGATCAGCCAGATCGCGCCGAAGATCAGCCCGATCACCCAACTGCCTTCGCTCTTTTCGGCGAGAAAGTAGTTCATCGCGATCAGCCTTTCGCGCCGTCGCTTGGCTTGGCGATCGCCTCGCGCATGCTGGTATCGGCCTGCACGTTGCGGAGCTTGTAGTAGTCCATGACGCCCAGGTGTCCGCCGCGGAACGCTTCGGCAATGGCGCGCGGGATTTCCGCTTCCGCCAGCACGACCTGTGCGCGATTTTCCGCCTGTTTGGAGATGTTTTCCTGCTCGGATGCGATCGCCATCGCGCGGCGCTGTTCGGCCTCGGCCTGGAATCTTCGTTTATCGGATTCGGCCTGATCTGCTTGCAGCTTAGCGCCGATGTTTTCGCCGACGTCGATGTCGGCGATGTCGATCGAGAGGATCTCGAATGCCGTGTTCGCGTCCAAGCCTTTCGCAAGCACCGCCTTTGAAATGTGATCGGGATTCTCCAGCACATCCTTGTGATCGACGGCCGATCCGATCGCGGTGACAATGCCTTCGCCCACGCGGGCGATGATCGTCTCTTCGGTGGCGCCACCGACCAGCCGCTTAATGTTGGTGCGCACGGTGACGCGCGCTTTCACCTTGAGCTGAATGCCGTTCTTCGCGACCGCATCGATCGTGTTGCGACCCATCGCCGCGCTGGGCACGTCGATCACCTTCGGGTTCACGCTCGTCTGCACCGCGTCGAGAATATCGCGGCCCGCAAGATCGATCGCCGTTGCAGTTTTCCAAGGCAGCTCGATGTTGGCCTTATTCGCGGC
The DNA here is from genome assembly GCA_014380825.1 of Phycisphaerae bacterium. The sequence goes on from JACMJD010000746.1 coordinate 4,258, forward strand.
GATCATCGCGTTGATCACGCGCATCAGGTCGCCACCGGCCTGATAGTGCGTCTGCATTTCCGCCAGCGGGATTTGCAATCCGGCGCCAACCGCCTGGATGCGCGAGTTCACGATCAGCGTCGTGTTGAACTTCCGCAGCCGCATCGCGAT
>JACMJD010000747.1 GCA_014380825.1 Phycisphaerae bacterium
GCCGGCTATCCGTTCGTCAACCGCGCCACGCCGCGCATGCAGCAGGAAGTGCTCGACAAGTGCCGCGCCGTGATCACCGCGGCCCAGATGGGCGACGAGATGTTCTGGGTGGACCTGCGGCAATGCCCGGAGATCGACCGGCAGCTTCTCGTGGAGCGCCACCTCATCAGCCGCAACCAGGCCGTGGTCGACAAGGTCCCCCGCGCCGTCGCCATCGGAGCGCAGGAAACTTTCAGCATTATGGTGAACGAGGAGGACCAGCTGCGCATCCAGGTACTGCGCAGCGGCATGCAGCTGGGCCCAGCGTTTGACCAGATCAACAACATCGATGACGCGCTGGAGGCGAAACTCGATTACGCCTTCCACCCGCGTTTCGGCTATATGACCGCCTGCCCGACCAACGTCGGCACTGGCATCCGCGTGAGCGTGATGCTGCACTTGCCCGCGCTGAAACTCACCGGCGAAATCGAAAAAGTCTTCCGCGCCGCCAAAGACATGCGACTGGCCGTGCGCGGTTTGTATGGCGAAGGCACCGAAGCGACCGGCGACTTCTACCAGATCAGCAACCAGACGACGCTGGGCAAGACCGAAGAAGACATCATCTCCGACTTCAAGCACCTGGTGATTCCCAAGATCATCGACTACGAACATCACGCAAGACGCACGCTGCTGAACGATCGCACGATCGCGCTCGATGACAAATGCCATCGTGCGTTGGGAGTGCTCCGCTCCGCGCGACTGCTCGCGAGCGAAGAAGTTCTGTTCCTGCTAAGCCACCTCCGCATGGGCGTGAACCTCGGGCGGATCAAGGACATCGATGTCCGCACGATCAATGAGCTGTTCCTGCTGACTCAGCCGGCGCATCTTCAGAAGCTGCAAGGTAAAAAGCTCGAAGGCGATCAGCGTCGAGCGGCCCGGGCGGAATACATTCGCACGCGATTGAACGGGAACTGATTCACAGCGACCTCCCAATTCGACAACCGCGCACCACCATTTAGAATTCCGCCCCATGGATCTCAGCTTGCACGCGGTTGCGATCGCGTTCGGCATTTTTCTGCTCCGCATTTGCGACGTGTCGATCGGCACCGTCCGCACGCTGTTCACCATCCGCGGCTACAAGCTCATCTCGTTCTGTCTGGGCGTCGTCGAAAGCGCGATCTGGATTTTCGCGATCTCACGCGTGATGAAATACATCAGCGGCGGCGAGAGCATGCTCAACATCATTGGATGGGCGTTCGGGTTCGCCACCGGCACGGTCACCGGCATCACGCTGGAGAAGTGGATCGGGTCGGGCACGGTCCTGGTGCGAATCATCAGCAAGAATCATGCGATTCGGTTGAAAGAGCATCTGCATAGTGAACGCTTCGGTGTGACGGCCGTTCAGGGGCAGGGGTATGAAGGGAATGTGCTAGTAATCTTCGTCGTCTCGCCGCGACGACGCGAGGCGGACGTGCTCAGCGCGGTGCGACATGTCGATCCGGATGCGTTCATCACGGTCGAGCCGGTGAGCCGGGCATATGGCGGATTTCCCGTGACAGCGGTTTCACCGTCGCCGGCGTCGATGAAAAAGTGAGGAAGGCGAAAAGTAATATTTTCATGATGTATTTACCCGCCTGCGGTTTGTCCTTTGCGGCTATCCTCCGATAACTGGAGGCTGCTATGCAGACCAATAAGTTAGCGTCGCAAACGCAACCAAAAGAGGACCCAAAAGTGGACGCGGACAACACTCAAACGATCGGCAATGGCCAACCCGATTCGCCGCTTGCTGATGGCCGGACTACTGCAATCTTCTCGTCCAATCGGACGGATGATGCTCGGACGACGCAATCGCCGTACGACTGCATTGATGAAGCGCTCATGGAATCGTTTCCGTGCAGCGACCCGCCTTGTTATTCAGGATGTCACGCCTGACGAAGCATTTTGACGGAGGCGGCGCGTCGTGCCCCGCAAGGCGGAGGGCCGCCTCCGATAATCAAATCGCTCACGCGAATTTTCCAGGACCTGACGGCCGATAAGAGAGTTACCCGGGCCCGGACCGGTTTATCGCGACGTTCGGGTTAGTCGTGCAGGACACATCGCTCCGCAGAAATGTCTTAAGCGTTCGGATTGACCTTCCGATGAGATTCGTGCAACCGGTGCGTGTGCCGCCCCGAGCGCTTGCGTAGCGCGAAGGCAAGAAACGGCGAACGAATCGGCCTGTCTCACCGTGCGGTGAAGCAGGGCGCGAATCGCGCTTGCACCTGGCGACGTCATCTCGTCCTGGTCATCCGGGCACGCGGTCGCAAGGGAATGGGAGTCGCCTCACCAGGAGATCATCATGAAGGCGATCAAGAATCTGTTTGCGAAGTTGGCGAAGGACGAGCAGGGCGGCGAGGTTTTGGAATACGCTCTGATCGCGGGTCTGATCGTTGTTGCCGCCATCGCCGTTATCGGCGCGGTTGGCACGAAGGTCGTTGCCCGTTGGACTTCGCTGAACGCTGGTATGTAAGCGAACGGGATTCAGGGACGAGCTAATCGTCAATGATGAGCGCGTGCGCACGGCATCAGTGCCGTGCGCACGCGATCACCCGTCACACACAAAGAAACTGGAGAAGGTCATGCGAAATTTGCTGAACAAGTTGGTCCGTGATGAACAGGGTGGCGAAGTGCTGGAATACGCGCTGATCGCCGGACTGATCGTCGTTGCCGCCATCGCCGTCATCGGCGCGGTTGGCACGAAGGTGGTTGCCAAGTGGACGTCGCTGAACAGCTCGATGTAAGTCGAGCGGTTCGCGGTTGTTTGACAGCGACACTTTGGAGTGGGCATGAAAAACGCAACGCGACAGATTGGTCGATTGCTCGCCGACGATCGAGGCGGCGAGACGATCGAGTACGCCCTGATTTTGGGTCTGGTCATCGTGACGGCAATCGCGGTGATTGGTGCGGTCGGCACGCGAGTCGTCGCGCGCTGGACGTCGGTCAACAGCAGTATGTGACGGCGCAGGGCTGAACTGACAAACGGGATTCGCGATGGATGCGCAGAGATATCTGATGCTGGCGCCGATGTTCCTGCTCCTGATGTGGGCGGCACTGATCGACCTGCGCCACCGGCGAATCCCGAACTGGCTGACGTTTTCATTGGCGGCGGCAGGATTGCTGCAAAGCTTCCTGCCCGGCCACATCGTCTCGCCGACATATTCGTTGCTCGGCTTGCTGACGGGGCTGCTGCTGAACATCGGCCTCTTCGCGATCAACGTTCGCGGGGGGGGCGATGTGAAGCTGTTCGCCGCGCTCGGCGCCTGGGTTGGACCGCTGTTGACCTTTGAGGTCTTCGTCGTGTCGATCCTGGTCGCCGCGCTCGGTGCACTGCTTCAGGCGTTATTGAGCGGCAAGCTTGGACCGCTGTTCAGCAACACTGCCTTGCTTGCAGTGAGCTTGGCTCATCCGAAGGAAATGGGCGTGGCACACGTGACGCGGCCGGACGGATCGTTCCGAAGCATTGGTCGGCCGGTGCCGTACGCGGTGCCGGTGATCATCGCGACAGCGATCGTGCTGGCATTTGTTCGCCTGTGAAGAGCGCGCAAGAACGCGAAGTAATTTCGTGTTTGAGGTGAGACTATGAAGAAACAGATCTCGACCAACTTCCGTGGCGTAAGCAATCGCCGTCGATGGCGGGGCAGTGCGGTGCTGGATGCGGCACTGGTTTTCCCGATCCTGCTCTCGCTGACGTTTGGCACGGTGGAATACGGCTACTACTTCTACGTGAAGCACACGCTGCAAGGCGCCGCGCGAGAAGGCGCACGCGCCGGCATTCCTCCAACCGCGACGAACACCGATGTAAGCGCCGCTATCACGACTGCCCTGACCGCGGCGGGTTTGCAGAACTCCGGCTACACGCCGTTGATCTCGCCAA
>JACMJD010000748.1 GCA_014380825.1 Phycisphaerae bacterium
AGCCGCTGGTCACCAGCACCGGCATGCGCACGACCATCGCATTGTTCGATCCACCGCCGCCCGCGATATCGCTCGAGCCCGCCGTGCGCGTTTCGAGGTTGGCGATCGTCGAGTTGCCGCTGACCGTAAACGTTCCACCGACGACAATGCCGTTCGCGTATGAACTGAGTTCCGAATCGCCGTTGGTCGGATTCGGCCCCAGGCCGGCGGTGAGCTGATTGCGAGAGATCGTTCCGTTGTTCAGCGTGACGTTGTCGCTGAGTCGCACGTCGAGCCCGCCGCTGCTGCTGCCTGTGGCGTTCATGACGAGCGTGGCGGTGTTGATGTTGATGGTCGAACCCGTCACGCCGGTCGCGAACAATCCGCCGAGTGCGCCCATCGAATCCAATCGCGTCGTGCCGGCCGTCAGGTTGATCGACCCGGCATTGCTGCTCACACCCGCGATGCCGAGAGTCGCCGCGCCGGTTTTGGTAACAACGCCCGATCCGCTCAGGCCGTTGTTGATCGTGAGACTTGTGTCCGTCTGAAACGTCACCGGGCCGGTGAGGTTGACCAGGTTGTTCGCCGTCTGCGCGGTGGTCGTGCTGGTCCAGATGGCGTTGCCGATGCTCACGGTTCCGCCGCCCAGTCCGTTGTTGGCCCGCGTTTCGACAACGCCGCCGTTGATCGACGACGGACTGTTCGCCGACGTAAACGTATTGCCGTTCGCCAGGATCAGCCGGCCAATCCCGTTCTTCACGAGCCCACCGGTGCCGCCGATCGCGCCGCCGGTGAATGTGAGCGTCGCGCTATTGGTGACCGTCGTCGAATTTGGCGTCACGCCACCCGCTTGAACCGTAACCACACTATTGGGGGCGGGATTATTGAATGCGACATTGTCGCCTTTCCCACCGGCCTGAGCGAACGGCGATGCAACCGCTGACGGGTTCAGCCACGGTTTGTTCGTGCCGTTCGTGTCCCAATTTCCGCTTGATGAGTTCCACGTCAGATTCGCCGGCGAGAACGCGACATCGTTGTACGTGCCGTTGAGCGTGACGCTGTCGAATCGCCAGGTGCTGGTCGACGCGTACGCGCGATCGTCCACGTTGGCAGCCCGGTAACCCGCATTAGGTCCGAACGTCTGATTGGGCGCCGTTACCTGCGTGAACCCATCCGGCGAGAACATGGCGACGAGCCGCAATCCGAAATTTGCATTATTGTCCGCGGCCGCGATGCCGGACAGATCGACCGTCTTCCCGTTGTTCCACTGGTCGCCGCCGCTGGACGAGAAGCTACCGCCGTCGAGCCAGCTCGTGCCGTTGAGCGTGTATTGCCACGCCATCCACCGCGAGCTGCTGTTGCTGGATCGCCAGTCGAACGTGAAGTTCGACACATCGAAATTGCTCGTGTTCAGATTGAACTGCACGCCGCCTGATTTGTTGCCACTGCCTTGGGCCGGATAGCTCAGCGTGTTGAAGCCCTGGCCGGGTTGGGTCGGATCGCCCGAGCCGCTTCCGGTGGCGAAGTTCGACGTCACGCCGCCGATCACGCTGAGCGACGGCACGGCGCCGAGATTGGAATTGAAAGAAGTCGGTGCGGTCGACGCGGTGTTGAAATCCCAGTACGCGATTGTGTCCGCGTGCGCCTCAGGCGGAGAGTACAAACCCGCGAGGCTGCACATGGCGGCGGCGACGATAAGGGACTGAGCGCTGCGATCCGATTTGAAGCGACGGGTCGCTGTCCGCGACGATCTGTTTGATTGCATGGGGCGGAACAATCGCCGACGACAAATTGGATTGCGCTAAGACAACGTAAAGACTCAAAGAAGGCGGTCATGAAACAGGCGGGCGAGGTGTACGAACGATACATCAGGATTCGCTGCATTTCCGTTGCATAACCGGCGGGGCGGGAGCATCTATATGAATGATGCCGCAGGGAATTGCTGACGATTTAGTCCTTTTACGCACGTACGCGGACACCGCCGACGCCGGGGCGTTCGCCGAGCTGGTGCGACGGCACGCCAATATGGTTTACGCGACCGCCCGGCGCGTGACCGGCGACACGATGGCGGCGGAGGATGTATCGCAGGATTGCTTTCTGAAGCTTGCTCAGAGTTCGGCCACCGTTCGCGATTCGCTGGGCGCCTGGCTGCATCGCACGAGTCTGAATCGCTCGCTCGAACTGATGCGATCCGATCGATCGCGACACTTGCGTGAAGCGCAGGCGGTCATCCGACAACAGCATGAAGCAGAAGATGAGTCAGCCCAGCTCATCGCGCGCGTCGACGAAGCGCTGGAGAGGTTGCCGGATGAACTGCGCGTGCCGATTACCGAGCACTTCCTGTGCGGCCGAACACAAACCGAACTGGCGGCGGCGCTGGGTGTAAACCAGTCGACCGTCCAGCGCCGCATCGAGAAAGGCCTGCTCGAACTTCGCCGGCGGCTGCACGAAGAGGAGCGATCGCAGAGCCTGGCGAGCCTTCCGCTGCTGCTGGCCGGTTTCAGCAAGACCGCCGCGCCCGACACGCTGCGGCAGGGGCTGATCAAGATCGGATTGTCCGGCGTGCGCACCGGTGCGCGCGCAACGAGGAAAATCGTGCCGGTGGTGCTCGCCGCCGTGTTCATGGCGACTGGCGTCACATTCATGTTTTTCGGGCATCATCTGTTGATCCCCGATGCGACCCCAAATGCCCCGCGATCCTTGATGACGAGTGATCAACTTCCCGCCGCCGTGCGAAAGACGGTCGACGAGACAGCCGCGGGCGCGAAATACGGCGAGATCGAAAGAAAACGTGACGGCGAGCGGATCGTCTACGACATCGATGTCATCATCGACGGCGTGCAATTCGAGCTGCGCATCGCCGAGGATGGCCGGTTGATCTGGAAGAAACGGGATGTTCGATAGTTCGAGACGGAGGTCACTATGCGATCGTTATCTATCCAATTTGCTGAATTGCTCGAGCCGCGGCGATTGCTCGCGCAGGCGCCGGGATGGAGCGACGTGATCGACAATCCGTTCATGCCGCTTATTCCGGGCACCACGTATCTGTTCAAGGGGACCAACGATGGCGAGCAACAGAAGGTGCGCACGGCCGTCACGACCGACACCAAGGTGATCAACGGCATAACGACGACCGTCGTGCTGGATCGCGTGTTCGTGAACAACGAGCTGAAGGAAAAGACCTACGACTTCTACGCCCAGGACTTGCTCGGCAACGTCTGGTACTTCGGCGAAGAGACGCGCGAATACGAGGACGGTGTCGTCGTCAGCACGGAGGGTTCGTTCGAAGCAGGGGTGAACGGCGCGCAGGCGGGGATCATCATGTTGGCGCACCCGAGCGTCGGCGATCAATATCACGAAGAAAGCGCCCCGGGCGTGGCGGAAGATGAAGCGCTAGTCGTGGCGACGCAGCAGCGTGCCAAGACACCGTTCGCGACATTTAACAATTGCCTGGAGACTTCGAACTTCACCGTGCTTCAGCCGGGCGCGCTCGAACGAAAACTCTACCAGCCCGGATTCGGCGTCGTCTTCTCAGAATCTGTCTCGGGTGACGAGGACACCCTGAAGCTGTATTCGATCGAAAATTCACCGTCGAGCTTTGGCACGACGATCGATAATCCATACTTCCCGCTGATCCCCGGCACGACTTATCGCTATCGCGGAGTCAAAGACGGCCAAACCTCGAAAGTGATCACGCAGGTCAGTAACGACACCCGGGTAATCCAAGGCGTGACGACCACCGTCGTGCTGGATCGGCTGTTCCTCGACAATCAGCTCGCGGAGAAGACGTACGACTTCTACGCGCAGGATAAGGTCGGCAACGTCTGGTACTTCGGCGAAAACACGAAGGAATACGAGGACGGTGAAGTCGTCAGCACGGAAGGTTCGTTCGAAGCGGGTGTGAACGGCGCGAGGGCTGGAATCATCATGCTCGCACAACCGGTGGCGGGTGATTCGTATTTTGAAGAAAGCGCACCCGGCGTAGCCGAAGATGGGGCCACGGTGCTCGGCGCCGGCCGGCGCGCGAAGGTGCCGTTTGCCACGTTCGGCAACTGCCTGGAAACGCATAACTTCAATGCGCTGGAACCGGGCGCGCTGGAACGAAAACTCTACGCACCGGGTTTTGGCCTGGTATTTTCTGAGGATATCAGCGGCGGCGAAGATACAGTTAAACTCGTATCGATCGAGTTCGCGGTGTGAGAAGCCAGACCGTATCTGAGAGGGAGCATTGTCATCCTGAACGGAGTGAAGGATCTCGGGAGCCGAAAGGTTTTCGCTTCCCGACATCCTTCGGATTACCTCAGGATGACAACTCCACGTTTTTTCTCGCCGTGCCCTGCTTAGAGACGCTGTGACTTGGTTGTCGCGAAGCACTTTCACTGAGTCGTCGTCCGATGCGACGTCGCGCATTTACGCTCGTTGAGCTGTTGGTGGTCATCGGGATCATCGCGATCCTGATTGGCCTTCTCTTGCCTGCGCTGTCGGGCGCGCGGGAGCAGGCGCGGCGCGTCAGTTGCGCGAGTAATCTGCGCCAGTTGATGACAGCCCTCGTGATGTACGCGAATGACAGCCGGGGCACGCTCGCCTTCCCCAATTCCGAAGCGATGGAAACCGCGCCAGGTGTCGCGGGCAATCTTTGGCGCGGGCCGGGCTGGCTTTACGACGCGCCGAATCGCACGAACGAAGATGATATTAGAGCGGGCGTGCTTTGGCCGTATCTTCGCAAGTCGGAAGTCTATCGATGTCCCGGTGATATCTCGCCGTGGAAGGCCGATTCGGCCCACGTGATGACCAGCTACATGATGAACGGCGCCGTCTGCGGCTACGATCGCGCGCGATCGCCTTACAAGCTTTCGAAGATGAAAGCGCACTGGGTTTGTCTGGTCGAAGCGGATGAGGCGGATGACTACACCGAACCCACCTGGAACGACGGCTACGTCGATCCGGAAGACGGCAGCGCCGGCCGCCACAAGGGCGGCGGCAACATCGCCTGCTTCGACACGCACGTCGAATGGATTTCGCAGCTCGATTACGACAAAGAGACGGAACAAAAGCCAAGCCGGCTGTGGTGCAATCCAGCGACGGCGACCGGCGACTAAGCGAAGTCTCGATTTACATTCAAGGAGTCAACGATGAACGCGAAGTTGTTCTTGGCGGTCGGGTTAACCATTGCCCTTGCGGGGTGCGCGGCGGAGCCGAACGACGGCGACAAAGACTCAGGTTTTCGGGAAACGTTTGCCGTGAAAAAGTCGGATCTCGCGCCGACAGGTAACAATCGTTGGCTCGCAATCCAGCCGGGGCGCGCTTTGAAATTGCGCGACGGAGACGATTCTCTCACCGTAACCATCCTGCCCGAAACCACGACCGTCGACGGCGTCGAGGTGGGCGTGCTCGAAGAGCGCGAGATTAAGAACGGTCAGTTGCACGAGGTCGCTCGCAACTATTTCGCGACGGATAGGAATACAGGCGACGTGTACTACTTCGGCGAAGACGTGGACAACTATAAGGACGGCAAGATCGTCAATCACAATAGCGCATGGCGCGCGGGCCAGCGCGGCGCGCGGTTCGGCCTGATGATTCCCGGCAGGCCGAAGTTGGGCGATAAGTATTATCAGGAGATCGCGCCGAAGGTCGCGATGGACCGCGTTGAAATCGTCTCGACCGATGAGACACTGGAAACTCCCGCGGGCACCTTCAAGCATTGCGTGCATGTGAAGGAGACCACGCCGCTGGAAGCGGATGTCAGCCACAAGTGGTACGCTCCGGGAGTTGGCGTGGTGAAGGACGACGAGTTTGAGCTAGCGGAGAAGCCATGAGCGGATGGAGCGTTTTGTTTTTGGCATGCCTGTGGCTCGCCCTCGGATGTGCAACCAACGGTCAGTCGTCATCGAGTAGCGATACGACAAAATTCCGACCGTACAAACGACCTGTCATGACATGGGTTCCGCCATACGCGGCGGACAAAGCCAAGGCCAACCTGACGAGCGACCTGGGCATGGCCGACGCGCTCACGCATGTCGGGCTGCAATTCTGGATCCCGACGAAAGCCGGCGGCATCGAGCGCGCGCCGTTTCCGGAAGCCACCGACGCCGCCATTATCGAACTGCGCGATTGGGGCCACGCGAACGGCATTCGCGTGTTGCTCTGCATTTACAACGCCCCGGCCGGCAAGTGGGATTGGCCGCTGGCGCGATCCGGGTTTGCGGATCATCCCAAGGAGTTTGTGAAGGCGCTCCTTGATGAAGTGGAGCGATTGAATCTCGATGGTGTCGACATGGATCTGGAAGGCGATGGCGAATACCCGCCTTCGGAGAAAGAGCCGTTCATCGCGTTCATGAAAGATCTGTCGAAAGAACTGCGTGCCCGCGGCAAGCATCTCACCGTCGACACGTTCGCGTACGAGTGGCACGCGCCCAATCAGAAGTGGTGGCCTGAGTTGTTTCCACTGGTCGACGGGCTGACGACGATGGGCTACGAAGAGATCGGCATGACCGCCACGCCCGCGACCGATCCGTGGCGAGCGTACGCCGCCCAGCGCGACGTTGCCGGCGAACACAAGCACAAGCTGATGATCGGTCTCCCCGCCAACAAAGACGAATGGCGTGGGAACAAGCTGGCCGAGCAGTTGGAGTGGATTCGCAAGGACGGAACGACAGGCGTGTCGTTCTGGGACGCGCAGATCCCCGGCAAGGCGTGGCAGACGAAGCAGACTTGGGAGACGATCAGGTCGATTCGCAACGCCGACTAATCAGTCATATGCCACAACGTCGCGAGCAATCGGACAGTTGCACACGCGCGTTTGGAATTCAATTGATCCTGCTTACTGGCACTCGCTTTGCAAACACTCCTTTGTCCGCCGAGATTGTCTCGGTGGCACGTACCAAGGAGTACATCATGGCGGATACACGGAAAGATCTCGATAGAACGAACGACCCCGACCGTAACCCCGATGCAATTACCGGAGCTCCGGGTTCGCACCCGATCGGTACCGGCGTTGGCGCGGCAGCGGGCGGAGCCGCAGGAGTTGCGGCCGGCGCAGCGGCTGGCGCAGCGATGGGATCTATCGTCCCTGGCCCCGGCACCATTATCGGCGGAGCGGTTGGCGCGGTCGTCGGCGCGGTGGCTGGCGGACTCGCCGGCAAGGGTGTCGCGGAAGCGATCAACCCGACCGAAGAAGATGAATACTGGAGCAACGAATACCAGAACCGTCCGTACTACCGGCCGGGTTCAGACTATGACGATTACGCCCCGGCGTACCGTCATGGATACACGGCGGCATCGTCTTCTCAGGGCAAATCCTGGGACGAGATGGAAACCAACCTCGAGCGCGACTGGGACAACAGCCGCGGCCAGTCGTCGATGGACTGGGATCGAGCCCGTCAACCCGCGCGTGATGCGTGGGATCGAGCCACCCAGCGCATCGCCGGCTCGACGCAGGGTCGTGACGACCTGAGCAACCGGGTTGGCAATCGCCCGTAGTTGGCCTCAGCGTCGTAATTCACTGAAACTCGGGGACCGATCGTCGCTGCTTGTGTGGAGCGTGATCGGTCCCCGTTCTGTTTTGGTATTGCTGGCCTGCCGCGGATTCGGAGAGTTTTCCTTCCGGCTCGATTTGTACTAAAACTTCGGAATGAAGCAGAAAAGGCGTAACGAGATGCGCAGTGGAGTGGTTGGAACCTGCCTGGCCGCGATGCTTGTGGTCGGCGGGCTGTGCGCTGCGCCGTCGCGCGGGCAGGCGACGAATCCAACCCAACCGACGCTGCCGCCCGCGACCGCGCCGGCGAGCGCACCGGTGGTGCCGGTCGACACGTCCACGCCGCGCGGAGCGCTCAAGACTTTGCTGACCGCGATTCAGAACGGCGATCCGGACACGATCAAGAAAATTATTTTCACCGCCTCGCCGACCGAAGAAAAAATGCTGGACGCGATGTCTCATCGCGTGACCGCGGAGAAGAAGTTCAAGGAAGCGGCGACGAAGGCGTTCGGCATTGATGCCGCCAAGGATCTCGTCGGCGACGACGTTGTCGCAGCTCGATGTTGCCGTCGAAACAATCGACGGAGATTCGGCCGTCGTCATCAGTCAAGATGGTCGCGGCGATCCGTTCAAGCTGAAAAAGGTGAGCGGCCAATGGCAGATCGCGGCGAGCGATTTCTCGAAAGACGTCGATCCGTCGCGGATTCAGCAGAGCATCGATGACATGAATTTCAGCGCCACGCTGATCGAGCAATACGCCGGCGACGTGAACTCCGGGAAATACAAGACCGCCAACGAAGCGAAAGAGCTGATTCAGCTGCAAATGCGGGCCGCGATCGAAGCCTACGCCAACAGCCGCGGCGCCGCGACGCTGCCCAGCACCGCGCCGTCGAGCGGGCCGGGATAGCCCGCTGCGCGGAATGACCAATGACCAAATCACAATGACCAATCAATGTTCAATGACCAAATCCCAATTGGTCATTCGTCATTGAGACTTGGTCATTGATTGGTCATTGCTCCTTGGTCATTGTTCATTTCTTCGGCCCGTCCTTCTTCTTCAAATGGTAGTGTCCCTTCTCGCAACTGATCACGAACCGTTCCACGCACGCCTTTAGATCTTCCCAGCGTTGGCGGATTTCGTCGGCTTCGTTGGGGTCGACGTACGGGTCGTCATCGACGGCGGTCGTCACGGCGTCGAGCAGCTCGCTGAATTCCTTCACCATGCCGCGCGTCTCGGTGTAGATCTGTTCGTCGATCGACTTTCGCAGTTCCGGCACCGGATTGGCGACGAAGAACCCGCCAGCCTCATTGCACAGCCAGCGGATGAGCTTGATGTCTTTGGTCAGCAGATACATCTCGCGGACGCGATCGAGTGGATTCTTCGCGCCGGACTGATCCGGATCCTCACTATCCGCCGACGGCTCGCACCATTTGTAAACCAGCGCCGGCGACACCTTCAGTGCAGCAGCCACAGCTTTCACACCCGGTTCATCGACGGCCGCGCGGATGACTTCGAAGGATTTCATAGGAGGAAGATATTAACCACGAAGCCACGAAGACACGAAGCGTGCAGCGTAACGCCGATGTTTATTGCCCCAAGAGCGTCAGATTGCGATTGTCCTGCGGGATAAACGTAAACGATTGAATCGGCTCCTGGCCGCGGAACGTATCGACGCGCACGCGCAGGCGATCCGTTGATGCGCTCAGCGTCTGCACCCGCGCGTCATCCACCGCGCGCTGGCCGGTGACGCTGAACGTGAGATTGCGATCGGCGAGGTATTCGTTCAATCGTCGGATGGCGGCGGCTTCTTCGATGCGATCGCGAGCGTTCTGGATGTCCAGCGCGTAATCGCGAATGCGCTCGGCCTCGCTTCGCACGCGCGTTTCGCTGGGCGCGACATTCTCCCTCGCCCGCGGCGCCGGACGCGTGTCGACCGACGCCTGACATCCGACGATTCCCAGCAACGCGATCCAGCCGATTCGCAGCATCTGTTGTGACATGCCCGCGATGTTACACTTGCCCCGTGGCTCAGACGAAGACCGAAATTCAAGCCCTGCTCGATTCCATCGGCACCGGCCCGCGGCATCGCTTCGGGCAGAATTTCATGATCGACCAGAATCTCGTGCGGCTGGTGGCCGATTCTGCGGGGATTACGAAGGACGATACGGTGATCGAAGTTGGACCGGGAACCGGGACGCTCACGGAAGAATTGCTCGAGCGCGCCGGACGAGTGATCGCGGTCGAAATCGATCGCGATCTGTCGCGGCTTCTGCGCGATCGATTCGGATCGAACGAGCGATTTGAATTGATCGAGGGAGACGCACTCGTGGGGAAGCATGAGTTGAATCCTGAAATCGGGAACGCCTGCCGCGGCAGGCCCGCCGAGGCGCGCGGAAGCGTGAAATTGGTTGCGAATCTTCCGTACAACATCGCGTCCCCGCTGGTGATCGAGATGCTGATCGCGGGTGTCGATCTGCTCGCGTTCACGGTGCAAAAAGAAGTCGCGGATCGCTTGCGCGCGAAAGAAAACGACGACGCCTACGGACCGCTCTCCGTGATGGCTTCGATGCTCGCGAAAGTCGAAGTCCTCCGCACGCTCCCACCCCAGGCGTTCTGGCCTCCTCCGAAAATCGAATCGGCGCTGGTGCGGATGACGCGGGATGATCGCCTGGGCGACGATGCGAACGCGTTCTCAACATTCGAGCATCAGGTCTTTTCGTTCCGTCGCAAGACCCTGCGCCGCGCGCTCGCGAATGCGGGATACGACGAAACTGGAGTGGAGGCAATCACCGCGTTGCAACTGGATCCGCAATGTCGCCCGGAGAACGTGTCGCCGGCCCAGCTTCACGCGCTGTTCGCGAAACTGCATCCGCGCTGATCGCCAGCGGAATCATCATCGCCGCCAATAGCAACGCGATCGTTTGCGATGTGTAGAAGATCATGCTCATCCCGTGCAGCGTCTTAAACCGCGGCGAATCGCCCGACTGCCCGCCGATGCGGATCGCCTCCATCTCCGGAATCATCGAAAACATCACGTACGCCGCGAGCGCCAGGCTTATGATGAACAGTACGATGATTGTGCTGATCCAGCGCGAGCGAACCATCGATCGCCAGAAGAACAGCGCGATCAGTCCGATCATTCCCAGGAAAAGCTGATACGTCGCGAAAGAGTTGAACAGCGTCGGCGCCGCGGAGATCGCCAGCGTGCGGTCTTCCCGAAACAATGCCCCGACGAACAGAAACAGCGCTACTAATCCCCCCAACCAGAGGGCGAGCGCGACTGACGCCGCGATTTGTAGGAGACGATTCAAATTCGTCAGGGGAACAATCCCTTCAGCTTATATGCTTCCACCACGCGTCCTATAGCGATGCTGTACGCGGCCGCGCGGTAGTCGCAGTCGGCTGAATCCGCTTTGGCGTTCACTTCGTCGAACGCGCGTTCCATGATTTTTTGCAGCTCGTCGTCGACTTCCTTTTTCGTCCAGAAGAAATTCTGCAGGCCCTGCACCCATTCGAAGTAGCTGACGGTCACGCCGCCTGCGTTGGCGAGAATGTCCGGCAAAACCGTCACGCCGTTTTCGCGGAGGATCGCGTCGGCATCCGGTGTCGTCGGTCCGTTGGCGCCTTCGACGACGACACGCGCCTTAATCTGCGGCGCGACGTCGGAGTCGATCGTGTTTTCCATCGCGGCGGGGATCAGCACGTCGCAGTCGATCGTGAGCAGCTCGTCGTTGCCGATCACGTCGCCGCCTTTGAAGCCGGTAAGCTGCGCGTTTTCTTTGTAGTACGCCCCGGCGGCTTCGACGTCGATGCCGTTCTTGTTGTAGACGCCGCCGTACTTGTCGGAGATGGCGACGATCTTCGCCCCGCGTTCGGCCAGCAGGCGGGCGCTGTGATATCCGACGTTGCCGAATCCCTGGATCGCAATGCGCACGTCGGGCAGATTCTTGTTCTTGGTCGCCAGGAATTTGCGGAGCGTGTACATCACGCCGCGGCCGGTTGCTTCTTCGCGACCGACGCTGCCGCCGATGCTCACAGGCTTGCCGGTGACGACGCCCAGTTCCTGATGGCCGACCATCATGCTGTAGGTGTCGAGCAGCCACGCCATGACTTGCGCATCGGTTCCGGCATCGGGCGCGGGGATATCCAGGTTCGGGCCGATCACGCACATGATTTCGCTGGTGAATCGGCGGGTGAGACGTTCCTTTTCGCCCATGGAAAGCTTCTTGGGTTCGCAAACCACGCCGCCCTTGGCGCCGCCGAACGGGAGGTCGACCAGGGCGTTCTTCCATGTCTGAAGCATCGCCAGCGCCATCACTTCATCCTGGTTGACGGAGCTGTCGTATCGCAGTCCGCCCTTGAACGGTCCGCGGGCGTTGCTGTGCTGGGCGCGGAAACCGGTGAACACCTGGATCCGCCCGTCGTCCATTCGCACCGGGCACGAGACCGTCAGCACGCGCTTGGGTGTGGAAAGCGCCTGAAACCACACCGGGTCCAGGCCCATCATCTGGTAAACGCGGTCGAAATAAGTGTGAACGTTTGCCCAGAACGGCGAATGATGGTCGGAACGCGGGGCCAGGCGGTCGGTTACTTTGAGCGTCATAGAGCGCGTACCCTCTCTCGTGTGGTTGGTTGGTGGGCATATCTGAAATCGAATGGGGGAGAAATGCAATACCGCGCGAAGCAACCGCGATTGGGACGCAAGCGATGGGTTTTAGCGGAGTTGTGAACGGCTGAATTTTTGGCTTTCTGAACGGAGGCGAAAGCCCACCCGGCGCGGGTACGCTCCGGGATGGGCGTGGAGAGCGGGCGCGGCGCAGCGCCTTTTCAACACGCCCGATCCGCGTCGGAATGAGCGGCTGCGATTGACTTCTAAGGTCGCAACACGCAACACGTGGCCCGGCCACGGGTTGGGCGGTTCGGGATCACCGAATGAATCGACTGCGGATTTCGGCCGCTTTTACTGATGTTTTGGGATAAAATGCTCGTGCCGCCACGCGGTCTGCGCGTGCTCGCGGCTTGCTCGTCAGTTTCCTACGACGGGCGATTCTCCCAGCGGTTTTCATTGCTCCTCACATCTCTTTCTCCCAAACGGAGGCTCGTCATGACCGTCACACCGAAGAAGCTCGCCGCCAATCGCGCCAACGCGAAAATGTCCACCGGGCCACGCTCGCCTGCGGGCAAACGTCGCTCGGCGATGAACGGCGTTACGCATGGGATGTTTTGCCGTGAGATCGTCTTGCCGGGCGAAGATGCACGTGAGTTCGAGCAATTTCGCTCGGCCGTGCTGAAGAAATTATCGCCGCAAGATGTGGTTGAACTGATGATCTGCGATCGGATCGTCACAGCGCAGTGGAAGCTGCGGCGGCTCAACGCGCGGGAAGCGAAGGCGCATCTCGTGAGGTCTTCGCTGCCGATCGATCGCGCGCGCCGAGCGATCCAGCGCGATCGTGACCAGCGCGAGTTCACCGAGCTGCGTTGGGGCCGAGCATTCGTGCCGACCGCCGACGACAAGCGGACGGATCGCGTGTTCGCCCAATATGAGCAAGCCGGGGCCGCAAACGCGTTGCAACGACACGCGCCCAGCGAGATGCCGGAGGAGGAAGCCCACGAGGGGAAGGATTCCGACGAACAGATCGATCGCTGGTCGCGCATCGAGCAACGCCTCGAATTATCAATCCACCGCAGCCTGCGGATGCTGGAGCGGATGCGTAAGCAAAGCCAAAGCGACCAGCAGAGCGAGCCGGCGCAATGTCCGTTCCTGCCGGAAGTTGCGGATGACGCGGTCGAGGAATCGAACGCTGAAGAGGATCAAATCGGGCAGTCCGAAGCCAAAGAAAGTGACCAAGCCGAACCCACCAGCAATAACCAAGAACCAATCACCAATAACCAACAAGAGGAGGAAGAGAAGGAGGATGACGACGACGTCTGTACTACCGCGACTGACGTCGAATCGTCATATCGAAGTTCTTGACCATCGACTTGTACATCGTCCACACCGCCAGCGCATAAGCGCCGGTGGCGATCCACGAAACGATGAAGATCAGGATGCGGTTCGACGCGATGTCGGCGGGGTTCGCGGGGTTGAATGCCCGGCCCGCGGTTTCCCAGGGGTCGATCATCAGCATCATCACCGTGAACGGGCTGAAGCTGGAAAGGGCGAGCATGAACGCGTTGTCCGAGCCGCGGCCGGAGCTGAGGAAGGAATATCCGCACCAGCCCAGCGCGCCGCAGGCGCCGAGCATGATGCCGACGCTGCTCATCACCGCGCGCACGGTGGTGCGGCAGCGCAGCGACATCTGCATGCCCAGAATGCTCGCGAACGCCGCCACGATGATCAGCGTGCCGGGCAGCACCAGCACCGCTTCGGGCAGCACGATCCACCGGAAGTTGGTGTCGCCTTGCAACAGGCGGATGCAGTCGTACGCGACGAAGATCCCAGCACTGACGACCGGCACGGCGAGCAACGGAATGACGAAGCTCACCAGCCCGCGAAGTTTTCCCCAGATGTAATAGCGGCTGGTGATCGGTGTCGTCAGCAGAAGATCGAGGCTGCCGTCTTCCTTCTCGCGCGTGACGGTGCTGGCGGCGGCGTTGGTGACGATCAGCAGGATGACGGCAAACTCGAGGATCGTCATGCCCATGAGGAACTGTCGCACGGCCTTCTCGTCGAGCTTGCGCGGCACGGAGCCGAGCATCAGCGACGTGATTTCCTTGGTGTTGTTCTTGCGATTGTTGATCGCGGTCGTAACGCTTTTGACTTCGTAGTAACCGCGCAGTGACTCGATGGTTGTCGGTTCGCCGTTGAGTTGGATGGCGGTGAAATTTTCCGGCACGCCGTAGGTCGATTCGCCGAAGATGTAGAGGTTTCTAGTCGTGAGATCGAAGCTGTTGCTTGTGATGTATTTCGCGGGCTTGCTCGCGTAGCTGGAGAACATGACGACCAGCACGATCGCGCCGGTGAGGCCAGCCGCGATGAAGCCATACCGCAAAACCGACGCGCGGGCGGCGGAAGCTTTGGTCTTGGCTTCTCGCCAGGCGATCGGGTTAAACCAGACCGTTCGCGGCTTGCGCGTTTTGTCGCCGGTGCTGAGCTTCAACTTCTGGAGGAACCACGATTGCAAGGACGACGTGGACTGTGCCATCCGTCGCAGCAGCACGATCGACGGCGTCACGAGCAGCAGGCTGAACGTGAACATCAGCGTGACATAGAAGCTGGCCGGGTTCGTGAAATACCAGTTGAACGGCCAGCCCTGAAGCGTGGCCGGCAGCATGCCGGGCTCGGGCGGGCGATAGGTCGGATCACCGAGGATCACGCGCAGCGCGAGGAACGGATGAATGCCGGTGAACCAACTGATGTGCGAAGTGGTCGTCGTCGTGCGCGGCCCGGCGATCCAGAAATACGGGAGCTGGTCGAGCAGCAGGATGCCGACGATGTAGATCACGACGAAGAGGTAGAAGCTGAAGATCGTCCGGCGAGTGCCGACTTTGAAGGTAGCGATCGCCATCGCCAGCGACCCGGTGACAAACGCGGTGGCCGCCGCGATCGCAAAACTCATCACGATGCTGGCGATCGCGACACCGCCGAAGATCTGCGTGACGGAGAAAACCGGAATGCCGCTGATGAGCAACGCGATGACAAAGAACAGGCGCGACATGAGCGAGCCCAGCACGATCTGCCCGTTGGTGAGCGGGGTGGCGAGGAGAATGTCATACGTCTGCGAATCTTTTTCCTGCGTGATCGCGCCTGCGGTGAAGATCGGCGCGAGCAGCGCGACCAGCGTGAGTTGGAGGTAGCTCATCATGCGAAACGTCTGCTTGCTGGTGGTGGTGAGGTCAGACAGGCTCATGGTGCCCGTCGCGGCGTTGCTGGACGAGATAAGCGCGAACAGCACGACGATGATCAGCAGCGCGAGATATCCGCAGCGGATAAAGAGGTCGCGCTTCTTCTTCCCGCCGGTTTCCACGACCCGAAGGAGGATCGGGTTGGCCGGAAGGAGCCGCCAGAAATATTCGCCTACGCCAAGCATGGTGTTTGGTCTTTGTCAAATCAGAGCCTACGCGAGTACGCTCAGACGCCAAGCGCATGGCGCCGACGTCCGAGCGTGCTCACGAGGGCCCGGATTTCTCGGCGCCTTTCTTACTGCACCATCCCCTTGGTCAACCGCATGAACGCCGTTTCAAGATTCACTTCCTCTTCGCGCAGCAACGTCAGCCTGAATCCATTCTGAATCAGCCGCTGCGGCACGAAGCTGAAATCCGTGACGCCGTCTTTCAAGCTCACCTGGAGGAAGCCATTATTCGGTGCGACGTTCAGAATCTTCTCGTCCTGGCTCAACAGCGCGGCCGCCGCTTCCTGGTTTTGGGCGACGGCGACTTGCAGCACCGTTCCCGTTTTCGCGCGGCGGACGATGTCTGCAACCGGGCCGCTGTAGAGCAGCTCGCCGCGCTCGATGATGCCGACCGTGTTACACAGGTCGGCCAGTTCGGGGAGAATGTGCGACGAGATCAGGATCGTCTTGCCCATTCTCCGCAGCTCCTTGAGCAGCTCGCGCATTTCGATTCGCGCGCGCGGATCAAGGTTGCCGGCGGGTTCGTCCAGCAGGAGAAGTTTGGGGTCGTGTACCAGCACGCGGGCGATCGACAGGCGCTGCTTCATGCCGCGCGACAGGCCGTCGACCAGAGCGTCGCGCTTGTAGGCCAGGTCGGTCAGCTCCAGCACGTCGTTCACGATCTTCGTTCGGTTGGCGCCGTTGATGTTGTACGCGGCGGCGAAAAACTCCAGGTATTCCTGGACGACCATGTCTTCATACGCG
>JACMJD010000749.1 GCA_014380825.1 Phycisphaerae bacterium
CCAAGGCCGATGTTGGTTGGCGAGGTGCGGTGTGCGATCGCGTCGGTTGGATGTTCCTGATAATTATCCGGCGGCAGGAAGTTGTCGCCGGGCGAGACGAAGACTTCGAAGAACCGCCAGGTTTTTCGCGAGAGCTTCCGCAAGAACATCAACTGCGACGGCGACAACCGCGGCGGGCGCGCTTCGATCGGTTTGCTTAGCCACCATGCCAGCGCGGGCGATGCGATCCACAACGCGACGATGGGCAGCGCGCCCGAAACCGTCATGCGCTCCGTAAAGAAGAGCACGATCAACACCAACACACCCAGCGCGGGTGCGATCCACATCGAGCTGTAATAGTGCAGCAGCGCCACGCCCGCATTTCGCTCGGCGTCGCTGGCGGTTTGCCATTCGAGCAGCTTCTTCCGCGTCACGCACACGCGAATCGCGGTGCGCACGATCGCATCGAGGCTGATGTACGCTTCGTACGGCAGGAATACGATGTGCGCCAATGCCTGCGCCAACTGCTTGCCCGCCGAGGCGATCACGAACCGCCAGTGCATCGAGGGCGGCAGATCCTCCGGCTTCATGATCAGCGCCGTCAGCGTCTGAAAGATCGCCGGCAGCAGCACGATCGCGATCACGGTAAACGTAAAGACAACAGCCGGCCCGGGCAGCAGCCAGGCGAGCAGCAGCAGGAGCGCCGTGCCGATCGGCACGAGGCTGCGACGAAGGTTGTCCAGGATTTTCCAGCGCGACAAGATGGAGATGGGATTTCGCGCGCTCGCGCCATCCGTTGCGGTGCCCGGCACGCGCGGCAGCAGCCACGGCACGATCTGCCAGTCGCCGCGAATCCAGCGGTGTCGGCGGCTCACATCGGCGCTGAAGCGGGAAGGGTATTCTTCGTACAACTGCACATCGGTGACCAGGGCACCGCGGGCGTACGAGCCTTCGAGCAAGTCGTGGCTGAGGATGCGGTTTTCCGGGAAGTGCTTGCCCATCGCCTGCTCGAAGGCGTCGACATCGTAAATCCCTTTGCCGATGAACGAGCCTTCGCCGAAGACATCCTGATAGACATCGGAGACCGCGCGAGTATACGGATCGACGCCGGGTTCACCGGCGAAAAGCTGCACGAACCACGATCGGGCCGCGCTGGGCAGGCTGATCGCCACGCGGGGTTGGAGGATCGTGTAACCATCAACCACGCGGCCAGTTTTCTCGTCGAAGCGCGGGCGGTTCAGCGGATGCGCCATGGTGGCGACGAGCTGACGCGCGGCATCGCGCGGGAGCTGCGTGTCGCTGTCCAGCGTGATCACATACCTCACCAGCGGCAGCACATCGGTTCGGCCGACGATCGCGCTGAACCTCGATTTGGCTTCGGCGCCGTCACGCAGCACCGCATTGAAATCGGCAAGCTTGCCGCGCTTGCGCTCCCAGCCCATCCAGCAGTGCTGAGCTTCATTCCATCGCCTCTGGCGATGGAACAGAAAGAAAATGTCGTCGCGCTCATCGGCGTATTTGCCGTTGAGCATTTCGATTCCCTCGCGTGCGATGCGAAGGAGGCGCTCGTCTTCCGGCTGATTTTCCTCTGGTGCATCCAGGAAATCCGTCAGCAGCGCAAAGTGCAGATGCTCATCGCGATTGGCGAGGTATCGCACCTCGAGCGACTCGAGCAGATCGACGATTGCAGATTCGCTCGTGAGCATCGTCGGCACGACGACCGCGGTGCGACGATCGGGCGGGATGCCGAACGAATAATCCATCCGCGGCAGCGTGCGCGGCGTGACGAGCAGCGTCGACAGCCAGTTCACGATCGAAACCGCAAGCTGGCTGGCGGAGATGATCAGCGGGAGCAGAAGGACCCACAGCGTCCACACCGGAGCGCCCAGGGATCGGGCGGCGAACCAGACGGCAGCGCAAATCGCGGCGGTGAGCAGCGTGATCGCGCCCGCGTAAACCGTGAGCGGAAACCGTCGACCGAGCCAGGCCAGGCGAGCGACGATGCCTTTGCGCATCCGCGCGCGGCGTTCGAGCACGCGGAGGCCGTTGTCGATCAGGTAATAGCCGACGTGATCCGTGCGATCGGCCAGCGCGTTGTGACCCTTGGTTTCGCGCGCCAGGCGGATTGCTTCGTTGGCGACTTCCGCTTCGCTCAGACGGCTGCGCCGCGCGACTTTTTCGATCGAGTGGCGATACAGGTCGCGCGTCGCGAAATCCATGTCCGCATAGACGTCGGCCGGATCGGAACGCAGCGTGTGTTCGACGATGCTGTGCGTCTCGACGAACTCTCGCCAATCCATCGCCGCCAGAAACCGCAGGCTGCCGATGCTGTTGCCGATCGACACCTGGTCGGCCGCCTGGTTTTGGCTTTCGATCTGCACGAGCTGACCGACCGCCAGACCATTCTCGGCAAGGCGTTGCTCGATCCACGTCATCGCCAGCGCGAGCGACGGCGACTGGCCTTGCAGTCGTCGCGCCATCTCCGCGACAAACGCGCTGGTCAGCGGCGGGTTGTCGCGCACCATGTCCGCCAGCGTCAGCACGAGGTTCTTCGGGTCTTTTTCCGAAACCTCGACCAGCAGATCGGCCCAGTGATTGGCGCGATCGCGATCGCTGCGGCCCGAGGCGATTCGCGCACCGACGCGCCGCAGGTTTTCGATCAGCGCCAGCCGCAGCATGATCGGCACGGCCCAGAGCTCGCCGAGCTTGAGTGTTGCGACGGTTTGATACGCGGCGACGAAGCACGAGAGGTTCTCCGCGTCGACGCGCCCGTCGACGTGGCTGATCAGCTCCAGCGCGATGTCGTACACGCGCGGATAGCCGGCGCTTTCACCATCGCGCAGACGGGGCAGCTCGCGGCTGTAATCTTTCGGCAAATGCCGCCGCGCCGTGCGGATCTGTTCTTCGATCAGATAGAAATTATCGAGCAACCACTCCGCCGCCGGCGCGATGCGCCGATTGATTGCAACGGCGGCGTTCACCAGTTCGTACGCGCGAAGCAGGACCGATTCGTTCTCGTCCAACCGCGGCAGCAACCGATCGGGCCCGCGCCGCGTGTCCAGGTCGTGGTTCTCGGCAAGCAGCTTCGCGTGCTGGTCAAGCTGGTCGATGCTGAACAGTTCGCTCCGCAGCGGCTGCTCGTCGCCCCACGGGCGCATTCCTTCAGAGGCGGCGCCGTCGCCGTTGGTCAAATCAGCTTCCGCGCCGTTGCTCCCGCGTAGCGCGCGAAGACCGGCGAGGCTTCGTCGAAAATTCACCAGCTCAAACTTCACGGAAAGAGAACCTCCATGTCAGGCACATGTCAGACAAATTCCTGCACGACCAAGGCGTGATACAAGACCGGTGACGAGCAAAACTGGGCCGTATCCGGCTCGAACGGATGACCTCCTCGGTGTAAGCGAGGCGCTCTAGCCAACTGAGCTAACGGCCCGCGAATAGTAAAGTTGAAGTTTATGCGCAAACGCCGGGTGAGGGAAGCGTCGAGGTAATCATCTGCTTGTCGCAGATGAACCGTTTGCTTACTGTCTCCGGTCATGCGAATCATTCGATTTCTCTCCGGTGGAAAGACATATCACGGCCAGCAAATTGACGAGAGCGCGAAGACGGCTAAG
Organism: Phycisphaerae bacterium; assembly: GCA_014380825.1. The sequence continues at coordinate 3,591 of JACMJD010000749.1, forward strand.
CGCATCGAAGGCGATCTCTTCGGCCTGTATCGCGTGACGGATGAAACGCTGCGCGTCGACAAGCTGCTCGCGCCGCTCGTGCCGAACGACATCCTGTGCATCGGTCTCAACTACCGCGACCATGCGGCCGAGAGCAACTCACCAATTCCGAAGGTGCCGATGTTGTTTATCAAGGCATCCGGCACGCTCAACAATCCGGGCGATCCGATTCCTGTCCCGCGGCGAAGCTCGATGATCGACTACGAAGCCGAGCTGGTCATCGTCATCGGTAAAGATGCGAAGAACGTCTCGAAGGATCG
>JACMJD010000750.1 GCA_014380825.1 Phycisphaerae bacterium
CAGCGAGATTCGATTCCTCGAACCCGCCGACACCGCAACACCGAACGCATTCTGGAAACTCCGCGCCAAGCGCGCCGCGCGCGGCCTCTATCCGCGCACGCTCCTCGGCGAGCAATCCTTCTGGACGATCATCGGCCAGGTGGACGACGAGCACGAAGCGCTGATCAACGAGGAAGGCCAGATCGAAGTCGATCGCCGCAGCTTCTCGATCGAGCCGTTCATCGTGCGCGAAGACGGCAAGCTGCTCACCTGGGCGGATGCGACCTCCCACGAGCAATCGCTGCGGGATGGTTGGATGCCGATCCCGACTGTCGTACGGAAGCACGACGGACTGGAGCTCTCGATCACCGCCGTCGCGACGAAGGACGGCACCAGGGCGGCCTACACGCTCCGAAACACCGGCACGACGCAGACACGCGGACAGTTTGTGCTGGCGATTCGTCCGATCCAGGTGCTCCCGCCGTGGCAGGACCTGAATATCACCGGCGGTTGGACACCGATCAAAACAATTCGCGCACAGCGCGGTCGAATGGAGGTCAATCATCGCTTCACGATTGCTTCCGACAATGAATTGTTTGCGACGTGCAGCGGATACAACGAGGGCGATCCGCTCGAGAGGCTCGCTGCCGGCGAGCGTCCCGGCACCGACGTGAAGGCGATCTTGGATCCACTGGGCTCGGCATCCGGATTGATGTCGGGCGAATTTGCGCTCGAGCCCGGCGCGAGCATGACACACGTGGTGCGAATCTCCACAACCGGGCAAGGCGATGCCGAGCCGTTCGATACGATGGTTGATCGCGTGGCCGCCGAGTGGTCCGCGCGCGTCGACCGCGTGACGCTGAAACTTCCGCCCAGCGCCAAACAATTCGCCGACACCATCCGCGCGACGCAGGCGTACATCCTGATCAATCACGACGGCAAAGGATTTCAACCCGGTTCGCGCACGTACGAGCGATCGTGGATTCGCGATGGCTCGATGACGTCGGCGGCGATGCTCGAATTTGGCCACGATCATCTGGTCAAGCGATTCATCGACTGGTACGCACCGTTTCAGTTCGACAGTGGCAAGGTGCCGTGCGTGGTCGACCGGCGCGGGGCAGACCCGACGGCGGAGAACGATTCGCATGGTCAATTGATCTGGCTGATCGCGAACGCGCATCGATTCACCGGCGACGTCGAGATCGTGCATCGCCAGTTTCCGCGCGTGAAGAAGGCGGTCGAGTACATCGAATCGCTTCGCGCGCAGCGTCTGACCGATGAGTTTGGTCCGAACGGCAAGCCTCGGCAGGAGCCTAACAAACCGCCGGTGCCGGCACTGGCGTTTCGCGGACTGGTGCCCGAGTCGATCAGCCACGAGGGTTATTCCGCCAAGCCGATGCACAGTTTCTGGGATCAGTTCTACATCCTGCGCGGCCTGAACGACGCGGCGTATCTCGCGAAAGTCGAAGGCGACAAGGAACTCGCTCAGCGCTGGCAGAAACTCGCGGATGATTTCCGCACCAGCCTGATCGAGAGCCTCCGAATCGCGCATAAAGCGCACGGCATCGATTATCTGCCTGGCTGCGTCGAACTGGGAGATTTCGATTCCGCGTCATCGACGATCCTGCTCTGGCCGGTGGACGAAGCCTCGAAGTTTCCTAAGCGTTGGATCGATGCAACGTTCGAGCGATACTGGAACGAGTTCACGCGCCGGCGTGATTCGTCAACGTGGGAAGCGTACACGCCGTACGAGTTGCGGCACGTCGGCGCGTTCGTTCGCATGGGTCAAAAGGATCGCGCCTGGCAGATGCTCGATTGGTTCTTCGCTCACCAAAGGCCATTAGGTTGGCGGCACTGGGCGGAAGTGGTGTGGCGCGAGCGATCGACGCCGCGCATGATCGGCGACATGCCGCACACGTGGTGCGGATCGGATTTCCTCAACGCCGCCCGCGCGATGTTTGTGTACGAAGATCAGCAGAAGCTGATCCTCTTCTCCGGCATCCCCGACGCCTGGGCGACCGATCCGGCGGGCGTGAGCTTTGAAGGATTGCGAACGGAATTCGGCGCGATCAGCGCGAGCATCACATCGTCAGCGCCGGACAAACTCGTCGTTCGGATTGAGGGGAAAGCGAACCCAAAAGATGGGTTTGACCTGTGCTCGCCTTTAAGCAAGCCGGTTAAATCGGTGCGAATTGACGGGCGCGAAGCCGCGGTCGCGGACGGGAATCGCGTTCACGTCGATACGATTCCGACAACGATCGAGCTGACGTACTAGCGAGAAATGCGTTACGTCCTGCGAGGACGACGCCGTCCGCCAGCCGCTAAAGCGGCTAGCCCGCTGAGCGCGAGGGCGCTGGTCGGTTCGGGGACCGAATTAAAATATCCAGCTGCGTATCGTTCACCAAACTGTCCGAGGTGTTGCATCACCAATTGCAGGGACGGCGCATCCATTCCGGCGTCGCTGCGATCACTGCCATCGAGATAGCTCATCGCGCGACGGAGCGTGCCGGACTGCGTGTTGAACGCTTGATCGATCAGGCTGTAGTCATCGAAGTCGACGATCCCGTTGTAGTCGACGTCGCCGTTGAGCCAGCCGGTTCGGTTGTTGTTGAAGCCGCTGTCGATGCGCGAGTAATCGTCGAAGTCAACCAGGCCGTTGAAGTCGACGTCGCCGTAGTACGTGTACTTCACGAGCATGTCGCCGTTGGCGACGGTGAAGCCGTCAAAGCTGTTGGAACCCAAGCCGAGATATTCCGCACCGGTGAGCGTGCCGAGCGTCTTGTTCTTGGGATTCGCAGCGGAGGCCGCGCTACTGGTGATGCCGCCGCGATCCCACAACCCGCCGTTGCGGGCGTTGGCGATCAGATTCGTGATCGCCACATACGATGAATTCTGTACGATCAAATCGTTATTGCGCAGATCCAGCGTTGGGTTAGACGGCCCGGCTGCGATCGAAAGCGTGCCAACCCGGCTCGCGCCCACGTCTGTGCCGTTGGCGCTAACCGCGACCGTGCCGCTGTTGATGTTCAGCGACGAGCTCGTGCGAATGTTGTTCACAACCAGCATACCCGCGCCCGTCTTCGTCAGCGCAGCGCCGCCGGGCTGCAGGTTGCTCACCGTGAGTTGGCTGCCAGCTTGCGCGACGTTGAAGGTCGTGTTGCTCACCGGTTGCAGGCGCGCGGTGATACTGTGGCTGCCGTCGGTCACGTTCACGCTGGCGATGTCCGTGCCCGAACCTGTAAGGCTCAACGTACTGGACCCCGCGATGAGATAGGATTTCGGACTGGGGCTCGCGAAGTTGAGGGATCCGACGGACGTCGGCGCATCAACATTCACGCCGCGCGGCGCGGTAATGTTTGCACCGAACGCCGCGGCATGTCCGGGGCCGTTCGGGATCGCGTTGTTCGTCCAGTTGCTGGCGGTTTGCCAACTGCCGTCGACGTCGACGTTCCAGATTGAACTGACTGTCTGCGGGACCACGGTAATCGTTCCGAACATTCCGCCGGCCGTGCCGTCGCCGTTGTCGAAACCGTGGACCGTGCAGAAATAGGTGAACGTGCCACCCTGCGCAAACGTGTGATCGAACGTGGGTCCCGGGCCGAACAGCGTGTTGGAATTGTACGATTCGGCGCTGCCAGCCACGGACGTCACGCTATGAAATCCTGAGTCCCACTGCCAATGAATCGAGTCGCCGACATTGATCGTCGGATCCACCGGCGGGCCGACCGGGGCGGCGCTGTACTCGAAGTTGAACACGTGAACGAGCGTCGCGGGTAGCGAGCTCAACCCGCTCCCGCGCGTCACGCCGCCTGACGCGTCATGCGTGTGATCGGCCGTCGGCGTTGAACACAGGCACAGATTCGAGCTGTGGTCCGAACACGCGATTGCGATTGAGTTGGCGGCGATGGTCGCTGCGAGCGCGCAGACTGAAGCGCCACGATGGGTGCGTTGCATTTTGTGCCTCCGATTCCCTGAATTCATTCCTGAACAGAGATGTTGGAAGCCGAATAGTTTATTGCGGCGGAAATCAGACAGGGCCAAAAACAAGCCGGGCGAGCGTGTGTGGTACACGCTCGCCCGTTCGTTTTGAGTCTTGAAAATAGATTAGGCGCTGCGGCGACGACGTCGTCCGCTAGCCGCTAAAGCGGCCAGCCCGCTGATGGCCAGCGCGCTGGTCGGTTCGGGGACGGCATTCAGGAATCCGGCGGCGTATTGTTCGCCGAACTGCCCGAGGTGATTCATCACCAGTTGCAGCGACGGCGCGTCCATCCCGACGTCGCTGCGATCGC
>JACMJD010000751.1 GCA_014380825.1 Phycisphaerae bacterium
ACGTTTTCGCTTCCCGCGCTGCTGGCGTTTCCGAGACAAGCGTCGCTGCTGATTCAGGCCGATCGCACCGGACGAGCGGCCGCGATGCGGACGCTGGAGATGGTAATGACGCGTCTGCTCACGCGCGTGCCCGCCGGTCGCGTGCGCTTCACGATCATCGACCCCGTCGGCCTCGGTCAGAACTTCGCCGGCTTTATGCACCTGGCCGATCATGATGATCAGCTCGTCGGCGGGCGAATCTGGACGAGCCAGGAGCACATTGAGCAGCGCATCGCCGATCTCACCGAGCACATGGAAACGGTGATTCAGAAATATCTCCGCAACGAATTCGAAACGATCGACGACTACAACGCGCAGGCCGGTGAGCTGGCCGAGCCGTATCGGTTCCTGGTGATCGCGGACTTCCCGGTAAACTTTTCGCAGGAAGCAGTGCAGCGGCTGAACAGCATCGCCAGCACCGGCGCGCGTTGCGGCGTCTACACGCTGATCTCGCGAGACCTTCGCGCGCCGCTGCCGGGGAATTCGCATGTCGATGAGATCGTCGCGCACAGCGTCAACCTCGTGCAGCAGGGCGAGCAGTTGATCTGGAAAGACGAGGTCTTCGAGCGGTTCCCGCTGTCGATCGATCCGCCGCCCGTCGAGGAATCGCTCACGCATATCCTGAACACGGTCGGCCGATACGCGAAGGACGCGAATCGCGTTGAAGTGCCGTTCGCGAACATCGCGCCCAAGCCCGATCAGATCTGGACCGGCGATGCGACAACCGAGCTCAAAGTTCCAATCGGCCGAATGGGCGCGACGCGCTCGCAGTTGCTTAAACTCGGGCGGGGCGTGGCTCAGCATGTTCTCATGGCTGGCAAAACCGGTTCGGGCAAATCGACGCTGCTTCACGTTCTCATCACTAATCTGGCCCTCTGGTATCACCCAGACGAGGTTGAGTTTTATCTCGTCGACTTCAAGAAGGGCGTCGAATTCAAAACGTATGCGACGCATCAACTGCCGCACGCGCGCGCCATCGCAGTCGAATCGGATCGCGAATTCGGATTAAGCGTATTGCAACGGCTCGACGCCGAGCTCACGCGTCGCGGCGAGTTGTACCGCAAGCTCGGCGTTCAGGATCTGGCGGCGTATCGTGAGCAGTCGGGGCTGAAGATGCCGCGGACGCTGCTGATCATCGACGAGTTCCAGGAATTCTTCAGCGAAGACGACAAGCTCGCGCAGGATGCGGCGCTGCTCATTGACCGACTTGTGCGCCAAGGCCGAGCGTTCGGCATTCATGTGCTGCTCGGCTCGCAAACAATCGGGGGCAGCGGTGGCCTGAATCGCAGCACGCTCGGGCAGATGGCCGTGCGCGTCGCGCTGCAAACGAGCGAGGCGGACAGTCAGCTAATCCTCGGTGACAACAACTCGGCCGCGCGCTTGCTGTCTCGGCCGGGCGAAGCGATCTACAACGATCAGGGCGGATTGGTCGAAGGCAACAGTCCGTTCCAGATTTCCTGGCTGCCGGATGAAGAACGCGAGGAATATCTGATCAAGGCGCAGAAGCGGGCGGTGGACATGAAAGTCGAATCGCCCGAGCCGGTGGTGTTCGAAGGCAATTCGCCGGCGGACATCACTCGCAACCGAAAGCTCGGCAGCGTGCTGTCGGAAAAGAAATGGCAATCCACCGCCAGCGCCGCGCCGACGGCGTGGCTTGGCGAACCAGTCGCGATCAAGGAACCGACCGCGGTTTCGCTGCGACGTCAGAGCGGCGCGAATGTGCTGGTCGTCGGGCAGCAGGAAGAGCCGGCGATGGCGATCATGGTCTCGTCTCTGATCAGCCTCGCCGCGCAGCAGGCGCCCGATTCTGGTGCGAAGTTTTACATCTTCGACGGAACGCCCGCCGACTCACCGCTGGCCGGGACGTTCAACAAATTACAGGCGGTGTTGCCGCAGAAGCTGGATCTGGTTGAGTGGCGATCGACGGATGAAGCAATTAACGCGCTGGCGGAGGAGATACAGAGGCGGCAGGACAATCCCGATGCGCATCCCGCGCCGATCTTTGCGTTCGTCTTCGGACTTCAGCGATATCGCTCACTCCGAAAACAGGAAGAGACGTTCAGCTACTCTGCCAGCGACGAAGAAAAGAAACCCAAGCCCGACAAGCAATTTGCCGACCTGCTCCGCGAAGGCCCGGCGCTTGGCATCCACATCTTCACCTGGGCCGACACACCGGCGGCCGTCGAGCGCACGATCGACCGCGCGAGCATGCGCGAGTTCGATACACGCGTGCTGTTCCAGATGAGCGCGAATGATTCGAGCAACCTGATCGATTCACCCGCCGCGAACAAGCTGGGCTTCCATCGCGCGCTGGCGTTCAGTGAAGAGCAAGGCGTGCTGGAAAAGTTCCGGCCGTACGCACTGCCCAGCAAGGAGTGGCTTGTCCAGGTCAAAGCTCAACTCTCAGCCAAGACGTAATCCCTACGCTGCCTGTCATCCAGAGCGAAGCGAAGGATCTCGGGATGAGAACGGTGTGCCGCGCCCGAGATCCTTCGCTGCGCTCAGGATGACAGTTGCGCAAGTTTATGCGTTCACGCCGGTCTGACACGCGCGCTAGATTCGACGCATGCCATGGACGGTGCTGAACGAAAGCGAGCATCGAACATGGCATTGCCCATCAAGAAAACTTTCGAGCCGATGAACGCGCTCCTGATCGATGAGATTCCGACTGGCGATCGGTGGCAGTTCGAGCCGAAGTGGGATGGCTTCCGCTGCCTCGCGTTCCGCGACGGCGACAAAATCGATCTGCAATCCAAGAGCGGCCAATCGCTCACGCGGTATTTTCCGGAAGTCGTGGAGATGCTTCGCGCGGTCAAGGCGAAACGGTTTATCCTCGATGGCGAGATCGTGATCCCCGATGGTCACGAGCTGTCTTTCGACGCTTTGCTCCAGCGCATTCACCCGGCCGCGACGCGCATTCGCAAGCTTTCGGTCGAAACGCCGGCGATGTTCATCGTGTTCGACATGCTGGCTGACGCGAAGGGAAAGTCGCTGACGGATCTGCCGCTCGCCAAGCGACGCGCGGCGCTCGAGTCGTTCGCCAGTCAGTACTTGGACGACGATGGACGCATCGCACTCTCGCCGGCGACACGCGATCGTCGGCAAGCGCTGCGCTGGTTCAGCGGAGTCGGTACGACGCTTGATGGCGTGATCGCGAAACGCCTCGATCTGCCGTATCAGTCGGGCAATCGTCACGGCATGGTGAAGGTCAAGCGCATGCGCACGGCCGACTGCGTGGTGGGTGGATTTCGATATGCGAGCCAATCGAAAGAGATCGGCTCGCTGTTGCTCGGCCTGTACAACGGCAAAGGCCTGCTCGATCACGTCGGGTTCTGCTCGGCGTTCAAGGCATCCGAACGAAAACTCCTGGCGACGAAGTTCGAGCCGTTGATTAAGCCGCCGGGTTTCACCGGTGCCGCGCCGGGCGGGCCAAGCCGATGGTCGACCGAACGAACTAGCGAATGGAAACCGCTGGCGCCGAAAGTGGTCGTCGAAGTTCGATTCGATCATTTCACCGGCGGACGCTTCCGTCACGGCACCAAATTCCTGCGCTGGCGGCCGGATAAATCGCCGCGGCAATGCCTGATGAAACAGGTCGCGCACGAGTCGACGGTCTCGCCGCTCAAGCTCCTTGGTCGACCAACTCGGCGGCGCAAAGCGAGCTAGCACACCAACCGCGCGAAGCTGGGAAGTCTGTGACGCTCTTTCATGTCGTCACGGGCGATTTTGCTTTGAATGCGCAGCGGGCCCGTTGCTACTCTGGTGTAACGGGTAATGAAACTGCTGCGACGATCATTGATGGTGCTGCTGGTCGCGTTCATCGCGGGCGTGTTCTACTGGCACGCCGTGTTCGACGACCGCGTCCTCGCGCGCGATGTGACCGCGGCCGGACAGCGCGTCACGCTGCTGTCGCGCACGCACACGCTCGGTCGCATTTACATGTCAATGCAGGGGCCGTTTAGCAACCAGCCTGATATTCGACTGACGGACGACGATCAGCCGCGCGAATTGATCTGGATCACCGGCGTGCGCGCCGAGCTCGTCGGGCGCGACGGCAGCTCGCCGATTTCGCGCGAGTTCTTCTGCCACAGCAATCTGACGTTCAACCTCGACAAGCTTTCGCCTGCGCGCACGCGAAGTGACAGCGAATTCACGCCAACGCAAGACTGGCGATTGTTCACGCTCATTCCCGGCCGGCTCGAGCTGTCGCTGCCGGAGGGTTTCGGGCTGCCGGTTTATTCGGATGAACCGCTGGATTACCTGTCGATGTCGCTGAACATGAACGAGAAGACCGGCTCGCGAAAGGTGCGATTCCTGACGTCAGTCGATTTCGTCCGCGATGCATCCGTGCCGAAAGGCAAACCGATCACGCCCCTGTTCCGTCGCGCGATATACGGCTTCGAGCCGATCGACCGCGCCAGCCCGCACACGATGTGTACCGGCGGGAACCATCCCGGCGCCGCGTGCGGCCCGTTCGTCGGCAAGGCCGCGAGCAATTCGTTTGTCGCTTCGCTCGGCACGACCAACACGATCCACTGGATGATCCCGCC
>JACMJD010000068.1 GCA_014380825.1 Phycisphaerae bacterium
CGATGATGGTGCCGGGGTTGTTCAAGGTGATCGTCGACGAGGCCGACAGCTTGCTGGTCGACGAGGCGGTCACGCCGCTGATCATCAGCAACTCGCCGGATGATGAAGCGAACGCCAAGCATTATCGCGCCGCGCACGCGCTGGCGGAAAAGCTGGTTGCACAGGAAGACTTCAAAATCGACTGGACCGTCCGCAACGTCGAGCTGAAACAGCACGGGCAGGATCGTCTGGACGTGCTGGCCGAAGAATTGCACAGCGGATTCTGGAAGGGCAAGCGACGTCGCGAAGAACTGGTGACGCAAGCACTGTGCGCGCTCCACTGCTACGTGCGCGATGAACAATATCTCGTGGCCGACGACGGCAAAGTGCAGATCATCGACGAGTTCACCGGCCGAATCATGGCTGACCGATCGTGGCGACACGGTCTGCACCAGGCGATTGAGGTGAAGGAAGCCGTCACGGTCACGTCCGACAAAGAGAATCTCGCGCGCCTCAGCTTCCAGCGCTTCTTCCGCCAATATCCGATCATGTCCGGCATGACCGGCACGGCGTGGGAAGCGGCGCCGGAACTGTGGCAGATCTATCAGCGGCCGGTCGTGAAGATCCCGACGAACAAGCCGTGCATTCGCGAGCACCTGCCGGTGCGATTTTTCGCGACGATGGACGAGAAGTGGGAAGCGGTCGTCGAGCGCGTGTGCGAGCTGAACGATCAAGGCTCGCCGATCCTGATCGGCACGCGCTCGGTGCTTGCCAGCCAGGAGGTTTCGCGCCGATTGCAAACGCGTAATCGTCCGCACCGCGTGCTGAACGCGACGCAAACCGCGCAGGAAGCGAGCATCGTCGCCGAGGCCGGACAGGAAGGAAAAATCACCGTCGCGACGAACATGGCCGGTCGCGGAACGGACATCATCTTAGGACGGGGCGTCGCCGCAAAAGGCGGCCTGCACGTGATCTCGACAGAGCCTGCGACGAGCGCCCGAGTCGACCGCCAGCTCTTCGGCCGCGCCGCTCGACAGGGCGACCCCGGCAGCGCACAGATGTTCGCCTGCGCCGAAGACGACCTCTTCATCCGCCACACGTATCCCACCCTGCGCAAAAACTGGCGAACCGTAGGCGGCGCCCGCCTGATCAACATGGCCCAATGGCGCGCCGAGAGTCTGGCCAGATTCAACCGCAAACAAGTCCTGAAAAACGACGACTGGATGGACCAGGCCGTGCCGTTCTGATCTGACATCACCTTGCAAGTTCCAATCTGCTACGATAGAGCCATGACACGCCTTACCGTCGAGCAAGCAACCAAGCGGTTGGGGGAGCTTGTTACCGCCGCAAACAAGGGCGAAGAAGTGGTTGTCGTGCAAGCCGACGATGCCGCAGTTCGGCTTGTCCCAGTTCCGGCGCAGCTTGGGAAGCCGATCTTTGGAAGCGCGAAAGGGCTGCTCACCATTTCGAACGACTTCGACGAGCCTATCCTAGACTTCGAGGAGTACCGGGAATGAGTTACCTGCTCGACACGCAGGCATTTCTTTGGTTCATCAGCGGGGATGCCCGACTCTCCGCCACCGCGAGGGGCGCGATTGAAAACCTCGCGCACGAAAAATCGGTGGGTATGGCATCGGCGTGGGAGATTGCGATAACGGCCAGCTTGGGAAAACTGGCGCTTGCTAAGCCCTTCGGAGTTCTGATCCCTGACGAACTTCAGCGCAATGGGTTCCGATTGCTCGACATAAACCTTAGACACGTTGCGGCCGTCGCAACCCTGTCGTTTCGTCATCGCGATCCATTCGACCGCCTTCTCGTGGCACAAACAATCACCGAGAACCTCGCGATCGTGAGTTCCGATCGAGCGTTTGACGAATACGGCGTTGCGCGGATCTGGTGAACGTAGGCTCACTGTGGACCGGCGCGTTCCAGCGCAACCAAATCCTCATACGTCTCGCGCTTGCGGATGATCTTGTACGAGCTGCCGTCGACAAGAACTTCCGGCACGCGCGGGCGGTTGTTGTAGTTGCTGCTCATCGCGAAGCCGTACGCGCCGGCGGTGAAGACTGCCAACAGGTCGCCGCGTTGCGTTGTAGGCAACGGACGATTGCGCGCCAGGAAATCGCCGGTCTCGCAAATGGGGCCGACGATGTCGACGAGTTCGCCATCCACTGGTTGCGTGTCGCGATCGCGCCCATGTGGCACATTCGCCGCTTGCGGCTTAGCGGGCCAGATGAAATGAAACGAATCGTACAGTACGGGGCGGATCAGGTCATTCATCGCCGCGTCGACGATGACGAATCGTTTTTCGCCGCCTGTTTTCCGATACAGAACGCGCGTCAACAAGATGCCGGCATTGCCGGCGATGTATCGGCCGGGTTCGAGTGCGACCTTATAACTGCGTCCCCGTAGCAGCGGCAACAGCGCCTCCGCGTGCGCGCTCACTGGCAGCGCCTGATCGGGTCGTTCGTAGTTCACACCGAATCCGCCGCCAAGATCGAACCACTCGATCTTGTGGCCGCGCTCGGTGAGTCGGTCGATCAGATCGTTGATCTTGTTGACCGCATCGACGTACGGCTGCACTTCGTAAATCGGCGAACCGAGATGCATGTGTACACCGGCCAGCCGCAGGTGTTTCGACGATCTGAATTCGGCGAACACGCGTTCGGCTCGCTCGATGTCGACGCCGAATTTCGTTTCTTTCTTGCCGGTCGTTGTGTGCCGATGCGTGTGCGGATCGACATCTGGATTGATGCGCAGCGCACCGATCGCGGTCTTGTTCATCTGACCGGCGATGCGGTCGATGTTCTGGATCTCCGCTTCGGATTCGATGTTGAACGCCGCGATGCCGGCGTTGATCGCGTCGCGGATTTCCTCGTCGGTCTTGCCCACGCCCGCGTAGATGATCTTCTTTGGGTCACCGCCCGCCTGGAGCGCGCGGAACAGCTCGCCGCCACTGGTCACGTCGAATCCGCAGCCTTGTTGCGCGAGCAGCTTGCAGATGTTGAGGTTGCCGCAGCTCTTCACAGAGTAGCAGATCGTCGCCCCACGACCTGAATCGACGGGCGCGAACGCATCGACCAACTGTTTGTAGTGATGCAGCAGCGTCGCTTTGGAATAGATGTATGCAGGCGTGCCGACCTCGCGTGCGATCTGCTCGGCGGGAACGTCTTCGCAGTACAACTCGTTGTTTCGATAATTGAAAAAATCCATGGGAGGGACAGATGATAACCACGAAGTCACGAAGACACGAAGCGCCGCTATCGTTTGGTGCTCGTCGCCGGTTTTCGCTTGCGAATGATAGGCAGGGTTTCGGTGTCTTCGTCATCGAGAAACGCGACGATCTTCTTCGGCGCGATGGCGCGGAAGCTTTCGTCAATCCAGTCCGTGAGCAGATCCAGCGGGACGCTATCGCCAGGCGCGAAGCGTGACGTCACCCAGCCGTGTTTGCCCATGCCGTATTCCGTTGGCGACGCGAACGAGTTCTTCAGCGCCGCCTTCCCGCTCTTTGGCAACTTCATCGACATCGAAAGCTCGCCCTTCTCGGTGGCGAGGAACAAGAACACCTTCTTGTTTACTTTGAACGCGCTGTGGCCCCACGGGAATTCCTCGACCGCATCAGGATAGTCCAGCGCGAACGCTCGCAGCTTTTTCTCGGCGGACTTGAGCGACGATTTGCTACTGGTCATTGGTGAACTGCTGCAAATGATCCCACGCCTGCTTCGCAACGCCCGCGGCGGTGGTCTCGTACGGGTACAACTCCACCGTCGCACGCCCATGGTATTGAATCGCGTCGAGGGCCGCAAAAATGGAGGCGAAATCGATCGTTCCCTTGCCGGGCGTGAGGTGCTGGTGCACGCGGTTCTTGCCAATGTCTTCCAAGTGAACGTGAACGATTTCGGCCGATGCGGCGCGAATGACTTCGGCCGGATCTTCGCCCACGCAGAAGAGGTGGCCGACGTCGCAGTTCATGCGGATGGAGTTTTCGTTTGGGAAGAATTGGTTCTTGAAGTCCAGATACTCACGGGCGGATTCGATGAACAGACCGGGTTCGGGTTCGATCGCCAACGTCACGCCGAGCCGGCGCGCGATTGGGAGGACTTTTTCCAAGCTGGCGGCGAAGCGATCGCCAGCAAGCTGGCGGCTAAACGTGGCGCCGATTAATGGCCCGCCAGGCTGGAGGCTGATTGTTTTGCATTCGAATTCGTTCGCCAGCTCGATGCTGGCGATCGTGTGATCGATCCGGAGTTGACGAAGCGCGGCGTCGTCTTCGATCCAGGTGGGATGATATGTATCGCCGCAGGCGAACAGGGTGAACGCGTTGATGTTGCTGACCGAGAGTTTCAAATCGCGGAGCTGCTGTTTGATCGCCTGGCGATGTGCGGCGTCAAACGTCGGCGGGTACGCGTGCGGGACGTCGGCCATCAGCTCGACGGCGCGATATCCGATGGATGCGATTGCATCGATCGCTTCTTCAAGCGTGTTCTTCTTAAACGCGTTGGTCGAGAACGCAAGTGGCCGCATCGTGCGGCAGTCTAGCGGCGAACGTCGTTCGGATCGATCGACGTTTTCTTTGAAGCTGAACTGGTTGCAGGCGTGGACGATTCGGTGACGGATCGATACCAGAACCGCCGATGCTCGGGCCGCTGCGAATTGTCAGGCGACGTTTGCTCGGGCGAGGCAGACAGGGAATGGGCCGGACTACACGAATGTTTGTCTTTATCTGGATGCATTGAAACCACCGGTGTCGAATCGATTGATTGACGAGCGCGTGAGGTCGCGATCTCCGGTTGGTTCCCAGCGGCGTGAGCGGCGCCGCGAGTCGCAGAGTATTCGAAATCCTCATGGAAGTTCAAGCGTAAACTCGGTCCATCCGCATTTTCTCGCTTCACCGGCGGTTGCTTGACACGGCGGGGCGAGTGGATAGCACTTAGCCCTTCGCAATGCGTCGCAAGGTTTTTATCACTGTAGCGGAGGTCAGCGGCGACACACACGCCGCCGAACTGATCCGATCATTTCGCCAGGTCGATCTGGAGATCCAGGTCGACGGCATCGGCGGCCAGCGGATGGCGAATGCGGGGGCGAACATCGTTTACGAGAGCGTTGGCAACGCCGCCATGGGCTGGCGCGGCGCACTGCGCGCGGTCGAAGTGATTGGTCTGCTGCGTCAGACGCGCAAGCGCTACGAAGACCCAAATCTTCGGCCCGATCTGCACATCTGCATCGATTCCTCGGCCATGAATCTCCCGTTCGCGAAGATGGCCAAGTCGATGCACGTGCCGGTGCTGTATTACGTCGCGCCGCAACTGTGGGCGAGTCGCGAAGGGCGGATGAAGAAGCTCCGCGCCGATGTCGATCGTGTCGCCTGCATCTTGCCTTTCGAAGAACAGTACTATCGCCAGCATGGCATCGACGCGACGTTTGTCGGCCATCCATTGTTCGATGAGCTGCCCGATGCTCGCGAGCGTGAAACTCCAGTCGGCCCGCGTTTTCCCGATGCGCCGCCGGTGATTGGGATCGTGCCCGGTTCGCGACGCAGCGAAGTGATCGCCAATCTCCCGCATCTGCTGGAGGTGGCTGACGCAGTCCTGGCGCGGTTTCCCGCCGCGCGGTTTCTCATTCCAACTACGGGTACGGTCGATCCGATCGTCGCGGAGATGCTGTCGAAGCAACGCGATGTCGATCACTTCGAACACGCGATCGACAGCTTCGATCGTTTGATTCCGCAGTGTGACCTGTGCTTGTGCAAAAGCGGCACGAGCACACTGCACGTCGCCGCATATGCGGTGCCGATGATCGTGGTCTATCGCATGAGCCCGCTCATGTGGCACGGCCTGGCGCGATGGGTCGTGAAGACGAAGAAGATCGCGCTGGTAAACATCCTGGCTGGCAACATCGATCTCGTGCCCGAGTTTGTGCCGTGGTATGGGTCGAACGATTCGGTGATCCAATGCGCGCTGGAATTACTGCGCGACCCGAGCAAGCTCACCGCGCAGAAACAGAACCTTCGCGATCTGATTCGCGGCCTGGACCGCCGCGGCGCGTCCATGAACACGGCGAAGCTGGCGATGGAGATGATGAATCGATCTGCTACGCCTGAGCCAGCGCAGCAATCTCCTTGAACCGATCTTTCAGATCGGGGTACAGCTTTCGGTAAGTGGAATAGAACCGCTCGTATCTCGTCGCGCGTTTGGCGTTTGGGGACATCTTCGCGGTCTGTTTGATGCAGGCTTTGCAGGCTTCTTCGACTGAGCTCCAAACGCCCGTACCCACACCCGCCAACAGGGCAACGCCATAGGCGGGGCCCTCGGTGGCGTTGGTGAGGATGATGGGGCGGTTGTAGATGTCGGCCTGAAGTTGTCGCCAGAAATCAGATCGTGCGCCGCCCCCCGATGCGCGCACTTGCGTGGCGGCGCAGTTCATGTCCTTCATGATTTCCAAGGCATCGCGCATGCCGAAGGTTACGCCTTCGAGCAGGCTGCGGATGAGCATTTCGCGCGTGGTGCGCGCCGTCACGCCGATCCATCCGCCACGCGCGCTCGGATCCGGATGCGGGCAGCGTTCGCCGGTGAGATAGGGGAGGAAGAAGAGTCCCTCGCTGCCGAGCGGGGCGCGTTGTGCTTCGGCGATCAGGAGTTCGTAAGGATCGATCTTGCGTTTCTTCGCCAACGCGATTTCGGATTGCCCGAGCGTATTGCGGAACCATTGGAACGATCCGCCGGCGCTGAGCATGCAGCCGAAGACGCACCATTTGCCGGGCACCGCGTGACACATCGTGTGGACGCGACCTTTCGGATCACGCGTCGGTTGGTCGGCATGCGCGAAGACGACGCCGCTCGTGCCGAGGGTGGCGCTTATTATCCCGCTTGTGACGACACCGTTTCCTACTGCTCCTGCGGCTTGGTCACCGGCGCCACCGACGACGGGGGTCCCAGCGACCAGACCCAGGGAGCGAGCTCCCTGGGCGTTCAGGGTTCCCGTCACTTCCTGGGATTCGTGCAGGCGCGGGAGGAGCGCGGGATCGATTTGCAGGAGGCTCAGCAGTTCGTTCGACCAGTTGCGCTGCGCGACGTTGAGCAGCAAGGTGCCGCTGGCATCGGATACCTCCGTCGCATATTCGCCGGTCATGCGGAAGCGGATGTAATCCTTCGGCAGCAGGATGTGCTTCGTGCGCTCGTAGACCTTCGGCTCGTGCTTGCGCACCCACAGGATTTTGGGCGCGGTGAAACCGGTGAGCGCGGGATTGGCGACCATCTCTATCAGCGCTTCGCGCCCGCCGGCTTTGGATTCGATCTCGGCGCATTCGTCGGCGGTGCGCTGGTCGTTCCAGAGAAGCGCAGGTCGCAGCGCTTTTTCACCTGTGCCCAGGAACACGCTGCCGTGCATCTGTCCAGATAATCCGATCGCACTCACGTCGGTTGGCTTGATCTTCGCCTTTTTTACGACCGCTTTCGTTGCGCGGCAGGTCGCCGTCCACCAGTCTTCGGGGTTCTGTTCCGACCATCCGGGCTTGGGCGAGCTGATCGGATGCTCGGCCATCGCGGTCGCGAGGACTTTGCCGCGGTCGTTGCAGAGGAGCGTTTTCGTGCCGCTGGTGCCGATGTCGATTCCAAGCAAATGTGCCATATTCGCGGCGAAGTATAGCGTGCGACGGGGGGCGTGGTGAATCGCGCGGCAATCCAGTAGATTCCATACCCCATGAGATTGGACGAACTCGCCAAACGCATCGACGCTCAGCTCGTCGGCGGTGATGGCTCAACTGAAATCAGCTCGATCGCCCCGATCGACACCGCCACGCGCGGTCAGGTCGCGTTTCTGTCTAACCCGAAATACGCCAAAGATCTGGAAACGACCAAAGCGTCTGCCGTCATCGTTTCCGCGAAAGCGCAGGCCAATCATGTGCCGCTGCTGAAGACTGCCGACCCGTATTACGCGTTTCGGCAGGCGGTTGTCGCGATGCACGGCTACCGCCGGCATCCGCATGATGGAATTCACCCGGCGGCCAATGTTGAACCAACCGCGCGCATCGGCGAGCGCACGGTGATTTATCCAGGCGCGTACGTTGGCGCGAACTCTGTGATCGGGGCCGACTGCATCATCTACCCGAACGCAGTGATCTATGATGAC
>JACMJD010000752.1 GCA_014380825.1 Phycisphaerae bacterium
ACATCCGTACCACCGGCAGCCACATGCACTTCAAACATCCGACGAAACCCGGTCTGGTGACCGTTCCCGCAGGCGGAAAACTGTCTCACGACATTCCGCCCGGCACTTTGCGCTCGATTCTTCGGCAAGCGGGGTTAAAATGATTCGCCCAGTGAACCCTATGGAATACACCGTCATCATCGAACCCGCCGACGACGGAACGTTCAGCGTTTACGTGCCCGACCTGCCCGGCTGCGTCTCCACCGGGCGAACGCGCGATGAAGCGATCGAATCCATCCGCGAAGCGATCGCCGGCCACGTGCAAACCCTCCGCGACCTGGGCGAACCCGTGCCTCCGCCCCGAAGCCAATCCCAAGTCGTCGCCGCCTGACGCGTGGCTCACTCCAAGCTCGCAATCTTCCGCTGGCGATTGTTCACGACCTGCTCGGTGATCTCGCTGCTCCTCTGTCTCGCACCTGCGTGCTCTGGGTGCGGAGCCAGTGGAAGGAGAACTCCCTCGACTACTGTCATCTGTCAGGTAAACGTGGCACGCTCGCGTTGTACTCCGAATTCGGACGGTGCAAATTTTACCGATTCGAATTCAATCACGATTCTGTCTCGCCAATGAAGTGTGGGGTTTACCATTCCACGCTATCCCTTAGCGACCCGTACGTGTTTCGCCCGATGTTTCGGTTTGAGCGGCACGATCCAAACGCGACCGCGTCTCGACAGTCTTGGTGCTTAGTTTTTCCGCACTGGCTCCCCGCGATCCTCTTCGCCATCGCACCGACATGCTGGCTGCTCGGTTCGCGTCGTCGTCGCGTCAAGCGACGCAGGCTCGGCCTCTGCCCAACCTGCGGCTACAACCTGCGCGCCTCTCGCGACCGCTGCCCGGAATGCGGAACGCTAACCAATCAGATCTAACCGCAAAGCTAGAGGCAGTTGTCGCGCGATTCTTACCTCGGTATCGTTCCTCGTGTGCTCATCGGCATCCTGTCAGACACGCACGGGCGATTCAAAGCATCGAAAGCGGCGGTCGATCTGCTTCGCTCGCGCGGGGCGGAGTTTCTGATTCACTGCGGCGACGTCGGAGAAGAAAATATCCTCGACCTGCTGGCCGGCGACGCGCCGCCGGCGGCGTTCGTGTGGGGGAACAACGATTACGATCGCGGCCGATTGGGCGCATACGCGAAATCGATCGGCGTGACGTGCCTGGACTGCTTCGGCCGGCTCGAGCTGGCCGGAAAGCGCGTCGCGGTCACGCATGGCGATCGCTTGAGCCTTGTCCGTGAGGTGACCGAAGAGCAATCCGCGGATTATCTGCTCGTGGGCCACACGCACGTGATGGTCGATCGCCGGGTGAACGGCGTGCGGATGATCAATCCCGGTGCGTTATACCGCTCGGCGGTGAAATCGTGTGCGCTGCTCCAGACGGACACGGATGAGCTTGAGTTTCTGACGGTGACGAGTCTCTGAGTGGGCGTCGCAGACGCAATCTCAGTTGGCATTGTGCGAACTTCCTTTCGCGACCTACAATGTCCTCGCCATGACCAGCGACACTGGGCCGGTTAGTGATTTGCCCGTCACAATTCGCAGCTTTCGAACGAGCGATCTGCCCGCCTGTCGCGTTCTTTATGTCGAAGGCCTGCTGGGCGGGAAGCTGGCGGAGAACGACACGGGGCTGGATATCGACGACATCGAATCGGCCTACATGAAAACCGAGGGCAACCATTTCTGGGTTGCCGAAACGATCGCCAGCGCGGAAGAACAGCTGCGAATCGTCGGTATGATCGGCGTGCAGCATCACGATGAAGGCGCGGCCGAGATCCGTCGGCTGCGCGTGATGAAAGAACTGCGCCGGCGCGGGATTGGATCCAATCTGATCGAGACGGCGCTGCGATGGTGCCACGATCACAATTACCTCAAGGTCACGCTCGACACGTTCATGGAGCGCGAGCCGGCCATTAAGCTGTTCGAGAAATTCCACTTCAAACACAGCCGCACGCGCGAGGTGAACGGCAAAGAGCTGTCGTATTTCTATCTCGATATTTATGGGCGCGAAGAGCAGCAGGGCCGCGCATGAAGGCCGACTACTCGATGCCGCCGGACGTCGAGCGAAAACTGTATCTCGACGGCATTCAGCTTTTCAACGATCGCGAATTCTTCGAGGCCCACGAAGTATGGGAAGACGCCTGGCACATGGCGTATGGCTTGAAGTTCGAGTTTTACCAGGGCCTGATTCAATGCGCCGTGGCGCTTGAGCATTATCGCCGATCCAATCCGCGCGGCGTGCTCAGCCT
>JACMJD010000753.1 GCA_014380825.1 Phycisphaerae bacterium
GCCGCTTCAAGGCCGTATCAACGATGAACATTCGACAGCTCCATCGCCGGCTTGAAATCCGGCCAGGCAGAATCCTTCTCCGACACAATCTCGACCGGAATCGGCCAGTTGATCTTCAAAGTCGAATCGTTGTAACGAATGCCGCGTTCAGCACCGGGCGTGTAGAACTCGCCCACTTGGTAGACGGTTTCGGCGTCAGGCGTGAGCGTGAGATATCCATGCGCGAACAACTCGGGCACATAAAGCTGCTTTCGATTGTGTTCGCTGAGCTCGATGCCAAAGTGCTGAAGGTACGTCGGCGAATCGGGTCGCAGGTCCACGATCACATCGTAGATCGCCCCGCGGGTGCAGCGGATGAGCTTGGTCTCGGCCGCCGGTGGTAGCTGGTAATGCATGCCGCGCATCGTCGCGGGCTTGTGGTTGTAGGAAACGTTGCACTGCGCGACGTTCGGCTTCAAGCCGTGTGCTTCGAATTCCTTCTGGCAGAAGGCCCGGGCGAAGAAGCCGCGGTCGTCGCTGCGCGGTTCCAGTTCCAGGACAAACGCGCCGCGGAGCTTGGTCTCAGTAAAACGCATATCACTCCAATCCTTTGCGGGTCGCCTGCTGAGGCGGCGACGTTAGGTCATTCATCGTCAGGGAAACGCCCATCGTCCAATGAAACATAACCAATTGTTCATCACGACGGATGGCCACCAGTGCTTATCTCGCCGACGCCCGGCATTTCCGCAACCGCTTGTCGGGCGTGGTCCCATAAATCTAGAAAGGCAGGGTTTCCCCTATGCCCGTTCCCACTATTAGGTTTTACCCTGATTGCCACAGAACCACAGTGCGATCAGTATCTCCTGAGATGGACGAGCTGTGGAGATAGACGGGGTCATGGCAAAGCTGCTGACGATCGCAATTCCGACGTACAACCGTGCGCTGAAGCTCGAAAAGCAGCTCGCGTGGTTGGATCGGAACATCGTTGGCGTGGAGCATCAGTGCGAAGTCGTCATTTCTGATAACGCCTCGACCGACATCACGCCCGCAGTTTGTCGCCGCTGGCAAGCGAAGCTAAGCGAGCGCGGCGTCGAGTGCCGCATCAACCGCAACGAACAAAATCTCGGCCCGCTGCCGAACATCGCTTGCTGCATCGAGCTGTCGACGTCGCGCTTCAGTTGGGTGATCGGCGATGATGATGAAATCCCCGAGGAGAAACTCGTCTGGGTTATCGCGCGGTTGGAAGCGGATCCAGATCTCGCGTCAATCGTGTTGAATTTCGAGGGCGTGGGCAAGAGCGTGTACGAGCGTTGCTTCCATCACCCCGCCGACCTGATCGGCGAGGGACAGGCCGTGATGGGGGAGTGCCTGAAGCAGGCGTATTTCGGGCTGGCGTTTATGACGGCCCAGATCTACCGAACCGAATACGCACAGGCCGCCCTTCGCGCCTGGCCCGAAGGAACATCGAACTACGACTATCAGGTCTTCCTCACCGCTTACGCCGGCCTTCAAGGGAAAGTGCTCGCGACAAGCGACACCCACTGCAAGTATGTGACCGGCGATAACGTCTACGAAAAGAACAAGCGCGTTGGGCTGATGCTGTACGCCGACTCGTTGCAGGTGTTCCTCAAGCTCAGTCGGTTCGGTTACGCGCCCTCACTTTGCAGACAAGTTGCCCTGCGGCATCTGTGGCAGTTGAAGCGGCGGTTTATCACGAACGCTTTGCAGTGCAGCCCGCTCCTAACAGTACGCACGATCGCGCGAACGCTAACTTACCTAGTTCAACTCGGTGGCTCAGCTGGCGCGACCGTCCCCAGCGAGTCGCACGCGCTGGCGACCGAAACCGGATCACTTCCCGCAACGCAAATCGCGCACTGATCGCCTTCCGCCCGCAATATCGTCAAAATAGGACTAAATAGACGTTTTGCAATTTTCAGAGCCCCATTTTATCAGACTTGACCACTTGTAAGAGTATGTGGCAGATGTAGCGTTCAAATTCTATTCCCGGCCGTTACGAGGCCATGACGATACAGTAACGAGCGATTTTCCTGATTTGCGATCCTGATGGAGTGGGAGCCATTTCGGGCTTTTGGAGTTGCTGATGAAAGTGGTCATTCTCGCCGGCGGTCGTGGTTCACGAATCTCTGAAGAAACCGACCTCAAGCCAAAGCCCATGGTCGAGGTTGGCGGGAAGCCAATCCTCTGGCACATCATGCAGCACTACTCGCACTATGGCTTTAATGACTTCGTCCTCGCACTCGGCTATCGATCGGAATACATCAAGCGATACGTCATCGACTACTGCAAGCTCAGCTCCGATCTAACGATCAAGCTCCGCAGCGGCGATATCATGCGCCACGGCTCGAATGGCTCGAACGACTGGACCGTGCAACTCGTCGACACCGGCCTGGATACGCAAACCGGCGGACGCGTGAAACGACTGGCGCCTTACATCGGCAACGATACCTTCATGCTCACCTACGGCGACGGCGTGAGCGATGTGCCGGTCGATCAGCTCCTGAAGTTCCACCGCTCGCACGGAAAGATGGCCACGTTGACCGCGGTCCGTCCGCCGGCGCGGTTTGGTCACATGCACATGGACGGCGAGATGATCACGAACTTCACCGAGAAGCCGCAGACCGAATCCGGCTGGATCAACGGCGGGTTCTTCGTGCTCGAGCCGCAGATTTTAGATTTCATTCCCGGCGACGAAACTTGGTTTGAGCGCGAGCCGCTGGAATACGCCGCAAAAAATCGCCAGTTGCTTGCATATAAACACTCAGGATTCTGGCAATGTATGGACACGCTGCGGGACAAACGCTATCTTGAAGAACTAGTCGCCACGGATCGGGCTCCGTGGATTCACGACGACATCAGGGAATACGCGACGGGCTCGCTCCCTGGTTATGCAGCCGCCGCGTCATAAACGGCGGCTGGGGATGTTGTGGGGCCATTTCGGATGATGTTTTCGCACGTGTATCTTCAGCGATTTACCTCGCGCGGCGTGTTTGGACATCGCCGGGATACGTACGCGCGCCGTCGGCTCTCACCTCCGTGATCGGCTTATCTAATCTAACGTAGGTGCGTTTCACCAAGGAGGGTGATTGCGCCCATCTCTCGTTTCGCTGCGTTTCTCGCTCGTGGAGGTACACGACGATGAACGATACGTTTCTCGATCGCGATAACCTGCGTCAAAACAACTTCGGTGCGCTGCGCCTGATCCTCGCGCTGCTCGTCCTGTTCAGCCACACGTTCGCCGCCTATCACGGGAACGATGACACCGAGCCGTTCTACCGGCTCACCCGCTTTCAGATGGACGTCAGCGCGTTTGCCGTCAATGGCTTCTTCGGCATCAGCGGGTTCCTGATCACGCTGAGCTGGATGCGCACGCCACGCTTCAAGACGTTCATGATGAAGCGCATCTTGCGCATTTACCCTGGCTTCATCATCGCGTCGCTGATCTCATTACTGATCGTCGCGCCATTGGCCGGCGCGGAATGGTCCGCTCTGGCGCCGCTCGAGATCGGCAAGGCCGTCGCGCGAATCGCGGGGCTCTCGGCGCCCAGAGTGCAGGGATCGTTCGCGACGGAGCCACTGCCCGTCCTGAACATGTCGCTGTGGACGATCCGCTACGAATTCATCTGTTACCTGATGGTTCCGGTGCTCGTCCTGTTGTTGAGCAGGACGAAGTTCAGCCGCATCGGAATCACCGCCCTGTATTTGGCCACGCTCATCTGGCACGCGACGCAGGGCGCCTATCTCGTAAAGACCGGCGCGTCGGATCTGCCGATCATCGGATCGCTCGACGTTTGGCCGCGCTTCCTGTGCTACTTCTTGAGCGGGATGGTGTTGGCGTTTAACAGCGATCGCATTCCGTTCCGGCATTGGATCGCCGGGCTCTGTCTGGCGGCGATGGCGATCAGCGCATACTTCGGCTGGTTCTTCATCGTCACCGCGCTCGCCGGGGTGTATCTGATCTTCTACGCCGCGTATCAGCAGAACGTGAAGCTGTTCCACATCGGCGAGAAGGTGGACCTGTCGTACGGCGTTTACCTTTATGCCTGGCCGGTGACGATGCTGTGCATCTTGCACCTGCGCCACGTGATGGGTCCGTACGGAATCATCGCGATCGCGCTGCCGATCACGCTTGCGCTATCGACATTGAGCTGGTACCTCATTGAAGCACCGTTCCTGGCGAAGAAAGCCAAGCTGGTTCGCAAGCAGGCGGGCCCGGGCGCCACGCCTCCGCCGGCACCACCGGCGGGGCCGCTTGCGTATGCCTCGGCAGTGCGCACGCAGGAACTGCATCACGAGCTGATCGTCAATGCCAGCGGCAACGAGCAGATCAAGATGTAGCGCGCGCCGCCGTTCGCTTGCGATTCGAATGCGCCCCGCTACCTTTGCGGGGCGCATTGCGTTTCATAGCGAGGTGACGATGCTCCCGCTCAACCGATTCATTCCCGCCGTAGTGCTGGTCCTGTTCATTTTTGCCGCGCCCATCGTGCGCGCCGCCGACGCACCGCCTTCAACGCAACCGTCGTCATCGATCCGCGGAACCGTAATCGCCGAGGGCGATGTACCGCTGGCCGAGATGGTCGTATTTCTCGAATCGCCCGATACCGCTCGCGCGATGCCGCCGCCGCCCGCGCCGATCAAGGTTTCGCAGAAGGACGCCCAGTTCTCGCCGAAGATGGTCGTCGTTTCGGTCGGTCAATCGGTCGAATTTCTGAACGATGAAGCCCGTCCGATCGAGCACAACGTCTTCTCCAACTCCCCCGCCAAGCGCTTCGACCTTGGCCTGTACGGTCCGGGCCAATCCAAGTCGGTTGTCTTCGACAAGCCCGGCCCGGTCGCGCTGTTCTGCTCGATCCATCGTTACATGGATGGTGTGGTCTTCGTCTCGCCCACGCCGTACACCAGCCGCGTGAATCCGGATGGCCATTATCAGATCGACGACGTCCCGCCGGGAAACTGGATCGTCAAAACCTGGCAGCGGCGGAAACGGTTTCTCGAAATGAGTGTCCCGGTGACGGTCGAAGCCGAAAAGATCGCAACGGTTGTGCTGGAGCTGAAGAAAAAATGAAGAACATCGCGCTGGCGAGTTTCGTGCTGATCTATATCGCGCTGACCGGATGCGAGGCCGCGCCGAAATCAACATCGACGTCCGGCGTAAAAGTTCACGTCGTCGCCAAGCCAAAGGCCGGCGCTGACACCGGTCAGCGCATCACACGCGTCGCGGTTTACGACGCCGCTCCGCCACCCGCGCCCGCCGCGACGGGAACTTACGAGCGAGTCGATTATTCGAATCTCTCCGACATCATTGTCTGGCTGGAACCGGTTGCTCGTGGCACACCGGCCGTAACGTTGCCGCACACAATGAATGTCGATCCGCAAAAGCCGTCGAGTTACGTGCATGCCGCCTCGGTTGGACAGAAGATCAATTTCCGGAATACATCCGCGCGACCGACGGTTCTCTACAGTGTGGCCGATGGCAACGAGTTCGAGCTTTCGTCAATCGCTCCCGGCGCGACCGCTTCATACGTTCCGAAAA
>JACMJD010000754.1 GCA_014380825.1 Phycisphaerae bacterium
CGGCGCTGAACGCGGCATTCGTTACAACGATCCGACTTTGAAGATCAACTGGCCAATCGCCGTTGAGATTGTGTCGGAGAAGGATTCCGCCTGGCCGGATTTCAAGCCGGCGATGGAGCTGTCGAATGTTCATCGTTGATACGGCCTTGAAGCGGCGCGCCGCCGAGCGGAATCCGATTCGCGTTGGAATGGTCGGCGCCGGATTCATGGCGCGCGGCATTGCCAATCAAATCGCCAATTCCGTGCCCGGCATGGAACTGGTCGCCATCGCCAATCGCACCATCGAGAACGCGAATCGCGCGTATCGCGATGCGGGGCTGGCGTTCCATCACGTCCGCACCGTCGGCGCGCTACAGGATTCGATTAAGGACGGCGGCTACGCGGTCACCGATGATCCGAAGCTGCTGACCGACGCCGAAGACATCGATTGCATTCTTGAAGTCACCGGCGCGATCGAATACGGCGCGCAGGTGACACACCGCGCGCTGAACAACCGAAAGCACGTCGTCACGCTCAACGCTGAGCTCGATGGCACGGTCGGCCCGATCCTCAAGACGATCGCCGACAAGAACGGCGTGATCTTCAGCGGCGCCGACGGGGATCAGCCGGGCGTCGAGATGAACCTGTATCGATTCGTCAAATCGATCGGGCTCACGCCGCTCGTGTGCGGGAACATCAAGGGCCTGCAGGATCCGTATCGAAATCCGACGACACAAAAAGGCTTCGCCGAAAAGTGGGGACAGAACCCGTACATGGTGACGGGTTTCGCCGACGGGACGAAGATCTCGTTCGAGCAGGCGATCGTCGCCAACGCGACCGGGATGCGCGTGGCGACACGCGGGATGTCACGCGGATTCGAATGGAAAGCCCAGATCGACGGGCTAACCAAGCACTACAACATTGACGAGCTTAAGCGGGATGGCGGTATCGTCGATTATGTCGTTGGAGCCACGCCGGGCCCCGGCGTTTACGTGTTTGCAACGCACGACGATCCGAAGCAGAAACATTATCTGAATCTGTACAAGCTGGGCGAAGGCCCGTTGTATAGCTTCTATACGCCGTATCACTTGTGTCACTTCGAAACGCCGTTGTCGGTTGCGCGTGTGTGCTTGTTCGGCGACCCGGTGTTGCAACCGATCGCCGGGCCGGTGGTTGATGTGATCGCGACCGTCAAGACCGATCTGCCGGCCGGCACGGTGCTCGATGGCATTGGCGGTTATCACACGTACGGCGAAGCAGAGAATTCTGACGTGACCCAGGCACAGAAGCTGTTACCGATGGGATTGGCCGAGGGCTGCACCTTGCTGCGGGATGTGAAGAAAGATCAAGCCCTGACCTACGCCGACGTGAAGTTGCCGGCGGGGCGGTTGTCCGATCAACTTCGCGCCGAGCAGAACGCCCGCTTCTTCAAAGCGAACTGATGAGCGCCAGCAACACGAGCCCGCAACCTCGCCTGAGCGTCGGCGTACCGGTTTACAACGGCGAACGCTACATCGCGCGCACGCTCGAGTCACTGCTGAACCAGACATATCGCGACTTCGAACTGATCATCTGCGACAACGGCTCAACCGACCGCACCGCCGACATCTGCTGCGAATTCGCAGCGCGCGATTCGCGCATTCAATTCCATCGCGCCGACCGCAACCTCGGCGTCGTGCGAAACTTCAACCGTTGCGTCGAGCTGGCGCGCGGCGAACTGTTCCACTGGCACGCCGCCGACGACATGGCCGAGCCCACGCTGCTGGAAAAGTGCGTGGCGGTGCTCGATGCCGATCAATCCGTCGTTCTCGCGTTCGCGCGCACGATGCTGATCGACGAAAACGATCGCAGGACCGTGCCGAGAGATTACGACGCACAGGCGGACGACCCACGCGCGCACGCGCGCTTCAGCAATCTAATCAATCTCGATCATCACAAGCATTGCGCGCAAGAGGTGTATGGCGTGGTCCGTCGCGCCGCGCTGCTGCGCACGCCGCTGTATGAGCCGATCGTGCGGACGGACAGCATCCTCTTGGCGCGCCTGGCGCTGCTCGGCCGATTCCGGGCGGTGGAGGAGCCGCTGTTCCTCAATCGCGAACACGAGCAACGATCCGTCCGTCTCGTGCCCGGCGGCCGAGCGACGACTCGCAGCCGCCTCTCCCGCTGGGTTGGCCTGGGACCGATCCCGCCCGCGGAATTCTGGGATCCCTCCAAAGCCGGGAAGATCGTGTTCCCCGAGTGGCGAATCCTGGGCGAATATCTCCGATCTATTCAGCTCGCGCCCAACACGTTCAGCGAGCGCGCGATGTGCCACCTGACGTGGCTGTCATTCGCATTCGGCCACGCGCCGAAGTTGGTGCGTGATGTGGTGATCGCCATCGAGCACGCGATCCTCGGTCATCCCGGCGCGCCTCGAGGGCGCGGATTCGAAGCCGAAGAAAAAGTCACGCCGGCCTGATCCTCTTCGCGTTTGGCTATTGTGCGAGAGTCGTGCCGA
>JACMJD010000755.1 GCA_014380825.1 Phycisphaerae bacterium
CGCCCGGCGAAGATTTTGGCCGCGGGTGGTACGCGGTGTTCGCGCCGGTGATCGTACTGGCGTTGCCGCTGTATGATCTGATCGTGGTGAGCATCATCCGCATCTCGCGCGGCAGGAGCCCGTTCGTCGGCGACACGAATCATTTCAGCCACCGCCTGGTCGCGCGCGGCATGAGTCGTCGCACCGCCGTGCTGTGTCTGTACCTCGTGACTGCGGCAACAAGCGTGGCCGCGATCATCCTGCCTCACGTTCGCTCGACGTTTGCGGCGATGTTAATTTTCGCGCAGACGATTCTGGTTCTCGGGCTCGTCGCGTTGCTCGAACAACATCCCCTTCCGCCGTCGCGGTCGCGATGAAAGATCATTTGACCAACGCGGCGTTCGTCCTGCTCATCGCGCTGGTGATCGCGCGAGCATTATCACTTGAGACGCTGCGCGATCCGTTTGAGATTACTCCCGGCGCTGACACCTTTCCGCGCACGCTGACCGCCGCCGCATCGGTATGGATGGACTGGCTGGCGTGCGTGCCGGCGGCGTTGATCCTGCTGCGACGAGCGTTCGATGGCTCGCATAGATTGATCGGCATACGAAGCTTCCTCCCGCTGTTCCTGCTCGCCATCTGGGCGGCGCTCAGTCCGATCTGGGCGAGCGATAAGTTCGCGGCCGTTGTTGGCGTATCGCACTTCATCGCGGCCGTCGCGATCTTCTGGGCGGCGGCGCAGCTCGTTCCAGATTGGTCTCGCTTGCGCATCGTGGCCGGCGTGTGCTTTGGATTGATGCTGGCGCTGGTGGCGTACGGATTGATCTATCGATTCGTCGAGCTGCCCGACCTGCGCGAATCGATCCAGAAAAACTGGACGCAAATTCTCGCCCAGCGCGGCTGGGAACCCGGCTCGTTCATGGAAACCCAATTCCGCCGCAAGGTGATGGCGGGCGAAATGGTGGGCTTCAACGCATCACCGAATTCATTTGCAGCGATGCTCGTGATGCTGACGGTGGTTTCAGTTGGCGCGATGTTCCAGCGCCTGCGCGATCCCGAATCGCGCGGCTGGGGCGCGATGATCGGCCTCTCCCTTCCGCTGTTCGCGATCGTGCTGTGGTTCACGCAAAGCCGCACCGCGTTCCTCACCCCAGTCCTCGCGGCGATCTGCTTCGCAACACTCGCGATCGCGGGCCAGCTCATCGCCCGGCGCCGCGGGATCGTGTTCGCGGTCTGCATCGCTCTTGTCCTGCTCGTCGCCGGATCGCTGATCGCGTACGGCGTGGCGCGCGGAAATCTGGTTCACGATAGTCTCACGTTCCGCTGGCGATATTGGATCGGTTCCGCCCGGCTATTTTCCGCGCATCCACTTCTCGGGCTTGGATGGAACAACTTCGGCGATGCATACGTGGCTGTGCGCGAGGCGATCGCTTCGGAGGAGATCAAAGACCCGCACAATCTCTTCGTTCGCTTCGCCACTGAGCTCGGCGCGGTCGGACTGATGTTGGCTATCGCCTGGCTGATCGCACTGTGGTGGGAAATGACTTCGCCGACCGCGAATCTGATTGCGGAGCGTCAGGTTCGTTCGGAGCATGCGAATGCCGCGCTCAAGAAGCTTGCCTGGATTGCAACCGCGGGGATCGTGCTCAACATCATTTTCTCCGTCGATCTTACCCAGGATCTCTCCTGGGTCTTTCTGGAAGTGCTGAAGCGATCGCTCTATCTCGCGCTGATCCTGATCGGCCTGATCGTCATCTCGTTTCGATCCTTCGTTCGACAGGAGATCGATGATCGCCCGGCGCAATGGCTACGGCGGGGAATCCTCATCGCGCTGGCGATCTTCCTGCTGCACAACTTCATCGACTTCTCGTTCTTCGAAACCGGCCCGATGTGGATCTTTATGATGCTGGCCGGCGCATCGATCGGAATCACTGGCGACACATCATCGCCTGTGCGTCGTCGTGGCATTGGTTTGATCACAACCTTCGTCACGATTCTCTGGATCGTCGCCGGAATGGCGATCGCGCTGCCGATCACCGTTGCGGAATCGCGTGCGCAAATTGGCGACGAACTGCTCCGCGCGAAAAAGCCCGGGCCTGCCGCGAGGGAGCTGTTAAGCGCAAGCGAGTCGCTTCCATTTTCGAACGGCGATTATCTGTATCGCGCTGCCCGCGCGCAGACATTCGATTCCGCGCCTGGAGAACAGATCCGCCGGACGATCAACGCCGCCATCGCTGCGAATCCGAATTCACCGGCGTACTACGCGTTCCTGGCCCGGCTGGAAGCTAGCCAGTCGCCAATGGAAATGACTGGCGTGATTGCAGCGTTCGACAAGTCTCTGGCGATGGATCCGAGCGATGTCCTCTCTCGCCTGCTGTACGCGCAGGTGCTGGAACGCGCCGGGCGCAAACCCGAAGCACGCGCGCAGTACGAAGCAGCGCTGGACAAGGATGCGCAACTCGATGCGAACGAACCGAAACGATTGAATCAGGCGAAGATCGACGAGATCAAATCAAGAATTGATCGCTTGAAATAGCGCGAAGATCACACTGTCACGGATTCCGGGATGTCCGCATTGTGCGAAATGTTCTGCACGTCTTCGTTTTCGTCCAGCGCGTCGATCAGTTTCAGGATCTTCTGGCCGGTCTCGGCATCCACTGCGATCGTGTTCAGCGGCATGTTGGTGATCTCGCCGGCCTCGATCGGAATTTTCGCGGCCTCGATCGCTTCCTTCACTTTCAGATACGACGTGGGCGACGTGTAAACTTCGTACACTTCGCCTTCGTTCTTCACATCTTCCGCGCCGGCCTCGAGCGCAAGCTCAAGCAGCGTGTCTTCTTCCACCGCGTCGGACTTGATGCTGATCACGCCCTGCCTGGTGAACTGGAAGGAGACCGATCCGCTGGCGCCGAAATTTCCGCCTCCCTTTTCGAAGATCATCCGCATTTCGGGGGCAGTACGTGCACGGTTGTTGGTGAGCGCTTCAACCAGGATCGCCACGCCACCGGGACCGTAGCCTTCGTAGGTGGCGGACTCGTAGTTTTCGCCGCCCAGCTCGCCGGTGCCTTTTTTGATCGCGTTTTCGATCGTGTGTCGCGGCATGTTGACCGCTTTGGCTTCGTCGATCGTGTAGCGCAGATTCAGGTTATCGCGCGGATCGCCGCCGTTTTTGGCGGCGATGATGATCTTGCGCGCGATCTTGCTCCACACCTTTCCGCGCATCGCATCGTTCGCGCCTTTGGCGCGCTTGATCTTCGACCAGTGACTATGTCCAGCCATGAAAGTCGCTCCACAGAAAGAGGTCAGAGGTTAGAGGTCAGGAAATGCAAGATCGCTTCCCCGTATCACCTGCACTCTAAACTTGGCGCTCTGACCTCTCGCTTCACTCCCGCACCTGTCCGCTTCCGTCGATGATCCATCGGACGCTGGTGAGCTCACTCAGACCGACCGGCCCGCGGACGTGCAGCTTCTGCGTGCTGATGCCGAGCTCTCCGCCGAGCCCGAGCGCGAATCCGTCCGTGAACCGCGTTGAAGCGTTCCAGTATACCACAGCGGCGTCGATCGCGGACTGGAACTTGCGCGCGGTTCGGCGCGATTTTGTCACGATCGATTCCGAATGATGCGACCCGTGCCGCTCGATGTGCGCGATCGCTTCGTCCAAACTACCGACGATCCGGCAATTCATCTTCAGATCGAGATGCTCGGTATCAAAATCGCGATCCATTGCGGCGCGAACATGTGAAAGGCCCCGCAAAATCCCGTGCGATTCACGATCGGCCAACCACTCAACAGATTTCGGAGCCATCGCCGCGTGAAGCTTTGGCAGCAGTGATTTCGCGACGCTCCGATGCACGAGCAGCGTCTCCATCGCATTGCACACGCCCGGGCGTTGCGTCTTGGCGTTCACGACGATCCGCCTGGCCATATCAAGTGAGGCATCTGCGTGGACGTAGACGTGGCAGAGGCCGCGATCGTTCTTGATGATGGGAATGCGCGTGTTGGTGACGACGAAATCGATCAGGCGGTCGCCGCCGCGCGGGACGACGATGTCGATCATTGACGATTGCTTCAGCAGAAACGTCGTGATGCGACGGTCGGCGTCGGTGATTCCCCAGAACGCACTTGTCGGAAGTTTGTGTTTGATCAGCACGGATTTGAGCAACTGGTAGATCGCCGCCGTCGTGCGCATCGATTCTTTTCCGCCGCGCAGGATGATCGCGTTGCCGGATTTGAAGGCGAGCGAAAATGCCTCGACCGCAACGTCCGGCCGCGATTCGAAGATCATCAGGATGACACCCAGCGGCGAGCGCACGCGCTTGGCGCGCAGACCGTTCGCCAGCGTTTTCGTCTCGACTGCTTCATTGGTCGGATCAGCGAACGCCGCCACCTGTTTGAGGCTGTCGATCATCTGACGCAAACGGTTTTCGGTCAGCGCCAGACGATCTCGAAAAGCGCTTGTGGCGGTGGTGCGCAGCGCGAATAGATCTTGTCGATTCGCATTGAACAATCGGCCGCGGTTTGCTTTGAGCTGCATGGCAAGATCGCGGAGCACGCGATTCCTGGTGGTCGCGCTGGTCACTCGCAGCTCTCGCGAGGCGTCACGGACGCGCTCCAGCGTCTTGAGGATGTCTCGTTCGCGGATCATCGCTTACTTGAAACTACTGTCCCGAGATTTCTTCCCTCGGCCGATTCGATCAACACCGCGGGCGTGTCGCCCTTCATCAACCAGGTTTCAACACCATTTTTGGCCGCAAGTTTTGCGGCGAGCAGCTTCGAATACATCCCGCCCGTGCCGTGCGCGCTGCCAGCGGCGGGTGTGACCTTCTTCAGGAGCGACGAATCGATCCGACTCACGTTCGGGATCAGCTTCGCCGATCGATTCGTCCGCGGATCGGAATCACACAGGCCGATGACGTCGGTCAGGATGACCAGACGATCCGCCTCGACCACGCCCGCGACTTTCGCGGCCAGCGAATCGTTATCCCCGAACTTAATCTCGTCAGTTGCCACGGCGTCGTTCTCGTTCAGGATCGGAACGACATCCCACTTGAGCAATTGCTCGACCGTGTTCCGAAAATTCCCGCGCCGCGTGCGATTGGCCAGGTCGTCGTACGTGAGCAACACCTGCGCGCCGAGCAGGCCGGTCGCTTGCAGCGCGAGGTTGTACAGATCCATGACCAGCGGCTGGCCGATCGCGCTGAGCGCCTGCTTTTCCGCCAGCGTGCGACGCTTGCCTGCCTTGCGTTGTGCGCGTTCGGTGGCGGCGGCGATCGCGCCGGATGTCACCCACACCACTTCAATGTTGTATCGCCGCCGCAGCACGGACAACTGCTGCATCCATGTTCGCAACAGCAGCGGCCCGCCGGTGCAGACCATGTTGCTGCCGGCTTTGATCACCCAACGTTTTTTCATGATGATACAAGCGGGTGAACCGATTGAGCGGAATCAGTTCTTTGCCTGCGAGGGCGACGCGGATCTTGGCTCGATGCTGACGGGCGAGACTTTCACCGGCTCACCCATCTGTGCCTGGCGAATCTTGCCTTCCAGCACAGGCCGCAATGCTTCGGTGTCGACGCGGTTGGGTGTCAGCACCAATCTCTCGAGCGATTTCTGCCACTGCGCCTGCGCCGCGGCCGAATCGTTCAAACGATACAACGTGTCGCCCAGATGATCGAGCACGACCGGCATCGACGCGTCATCGCCCACCGCGAGCGCCCGTTCCAAGTGCCGGCGCGCCTCGTCAAATTCGCCGCGCTTGTACAGCACCCAGCCGAGGCTATCGAGGAACGATCCGTTGTCCGGCTCGGCCTCCACCGCGCGGCGGGTCATCGCTTCGGCGCGATCGAGATTGATTCCCTCTTCTGCCCAGGTATAGCCAAGATCGTTGTTGGTTACCGCATCCGTCGGATCGAGACGAAGCGATTCCGCCAGCGCATTGCGCGACTTCTCCTTCTGGTTGACCGCGCCGTAAAGCGTCGCGACGAGATACATCATCCGCGAGTCACCCTCGGCGGCCGTGCGCACCTTTTCAACAATGCGGACCGCGTCGTCGGCACGATTGATTTCCCTGTATGTCTGGATCAGCTCAACGGCGAGCAGCACGTTCTTCGGGTTCCGTGTGAGCTGTTCTTCCAAAGTTTGTGCAAGCGCCTGGGTTTGTTTCGCTGCGCGAAGCGTGTCGGCCGCATCGGATACGACTGCGGCATCCTGCGGGTTTTCATTGATTAGATCCGTCAGCCGCCGCAGCATGTCGCGCGTCTGTCCGGCGTTGGCCATGAGCTGTGCTTCAACGAGCCGTGCCGTTGTGCTGGACGGGTCCGCCGCGCGCCAGCGCTGAAGCGTGTTCAGCGCCGCCTGCGCGCTGCCGCCGGCCTTGCGATGGTGTAGGATCAGACTCAAGTACGCTGGTCCGTAAGTCGGATAGTCGCGAATGAGCCGTCCGAGCGTCTGTTCGAACTTTGCCTGGTTGCCCTGCTTTTCGAGCTGGCTCGCATAATTCATCGCGGGCTCAGGCGACGGCGACCGCACGGTGAACGACTCTTCGTACGCGGCAATCGCTTCAACGATTAATTGTTTCGTCGCGAAGCGCAGCGCTTCAAGTTCCAGAGCAAAACCAGGCGGACCCAAGCGCTTGGCGCGATCGATCAACGCCTGGGCCGCGCGATCCCTGGCGGCGGTGTCCAGATCGCCTCGTTCACCCAAGCGCGAGATCGCCAAACGATACGCCGGCGGAAAAAGCGGCTCAAGCTGCGTGGCTTTGTCCAACGCTTCGCGAGACAACATTTCGCGATTGTTCGCCGCGGCAAGCGCAAGGAAATATTGCTTCGCTGGTTCGGCGGC
>JACMJD010000756.1 GCA_014380825.1 Phycisphaerae bacterium
GCAAGCCGCCACGCAGGCTTTGGAATCGGGCGAGTCGAAAACATTTCAGATCGGACCGATCGCCCGCCGGTATCTTCAGATCACCGCCTGTCCGATTCGGCACGCCGAATCGCGCAGCGGGCTGGTGATCGTCGGATATGACGCGACCGAAACCGTTCGCTACGAAGAGCTGCGAAAGGAATTCGTCGCGAACGTTTCGCACGAGCTGCGCACGCCGCTCACCGCCATCAAAGGCTTCGCCGAAACCCTCCGCGAGTTCGGCCAGGACGATCCCGATCGCTATCAAATGCACCTCGCGATCATCGAGAAGAACGCCGATCAGTTGACAAACCTCGTCAACGATCTGCTCGAGCTCTCGCGGCTTGAAAGTCATCCGGATACATCTCGCCGTGTGCTGCTGGACTTGTCGGATGTCGTCCAGCGCGCCGTCGATCTGCTCACTCCGATTGCCAAGCGGAAGGAACAAGACATCGAACTGCAACTCGATCACACCATGCCGCAAATCACCGGCGTGCCCGATTACCTCGAACGCTCCGTCTGCAACCTGATCGACAACGCCATCAAGTACACGCCCGCCGGCGGATGCATCACCGTTGCGACGCGCTCGCAAGACAATCACGCGATCATCGAAGTCACCGACACCGGCATCGGCATCCCGCCCGGCGAAGTGTCCCGCATCTTCGAGCGCTTCTACCGCGTCGACCGCTCCCGCTCCCGCGAGATGGGCGGCACGGGTCTGGGATTGTCCATCGTCAAACACGTCGTCCAGTCGCATCAGGGAACCGTCGAAGCAACCAGCACGCTAGGCCGAGGTTCGACGTTCACGATCAAGCTGCCGCTGACGAACAGTCGCTCGACGGTTGCCGGTTGAGCTTTGGGTTCGTTCCGTCACTTTCGATCTCAATTTCGACCTCCTTCCTCGCGATCGTTCCCCATAAGTCGTGGCCGGGCCAACACGTGCAAACGACGCTCGCCTTTGGCTCTTTGGCTTTGCCTGCAACTGGATGCGCTCAAACTCCACCATTCCCGACGTCCGTAACCTCGCCGCATTCAACCTCCCGCCCGGCCAGCAGTTGTCGCTGAGACGATTTCGGCCGATCGGGAGTTTTCGGGAATTTTCGGGAATCGCTCCGCGCGGTGCTGATCCAACGCGACCAAAACAAGTTTTCAAAGAGCGCCGAACGCGTCGCTCCACCGAGCAGAAAACACGCGTCTCCCATATACCTGCACGCGCTGCGCGCGGCGGTCATCATCCGCGCAGCGCAACGGACGATTCACTCGTTTGAACTCTGAAAACACAGGTAGATTTTTTTGTTTTGTCCGATGGAGCGCTGCGCGCCGCAAAGCTCTCCAGCGCAGCGCAAGAAATCAATCCAGGAAACAGATTTTCAGCGCGGAGGCGCGCCTGACTTCGAGCGCGCCTCCACGACCTCTGCGCCGCCGTGGTTCTCTCCATTCCACATTCCGGACATCGCGCCGGCGTGGCGCGGTGGAGCCGCCATCATTTCGCTGGGCGTGTGGTCGGAACTATCTGCATGGCCTTGGGGTTAGCCTTCATCCATTTGGAGAACTCCATTTCGTTCTCGTATCGCTGTAGTGGTGGATCAATCCTAATGCCATTGGTGGTCAAGACGAATCCGCGCGAGGTGTGTTCGAGTTCAAGCGGTTCAGACACTCCCTCCCTCCAAATGACTTTTGCACGCACAACGTTGCCGTCGCGCCTGCCTTCAACTGGAAATGCACCGAGCAATGTCAACAGCTTCCCTCGATACGCATCGGTATCATCCGTGCGACTGAGTTCGAGATCACCAATTGCGGGGTGTGCGAAGTATCCTACGAACGGATCAGGTGGAGCGGCTTCGTTTGCGCGACTAGCGGGCGCGGTCGCGGCGCGAGTGGTCGGTGCGGTCGTACTTTCGCAGCCGGTCAGTGCGAATGCGAGCAAACCGACGAGGAGTGTTGTGTGCATCCGGATGCCTGATCCAGCAATCATCTGATCCTCCACATCCAGTTTATTCCGACTCCGGCGCCGCCGTCCCGCGTTCCGGACACCGCGCCGGCGTGGCGCGGAGGTCAGCATAAAGGCAGAAGGTAGAATGCAGAATGATCTGCTCCGTTCTCGTTTCGGATTTCGTCATTCGTCATTGACTCGGATTTCGGGTTTCGGATTTCGGGTTTCGAATTGGCTTCACCCTAAACCCATCGCCGCACGCGCGCTTTGTATTCGTTGTACTTCTCTCCAAAGAGCGTCGTGAGCGCCTCTTCTTCCGGCGCGATCTGAAACCGATTCATGTACAGCACGAATGCGACCGGACCGAGCAATGCAAACGGATTCGACAGCAGCACCGCCCAGGCGGTCAGTACGAGAAGCAGTCCCAGGTACATGGGATTCCGCGTGAACCGGTACGCGCCCAAGTCGGCCAGCGATGTAGTTGATTCCGGTTTCATTGGGTTGATCGTGGTCTGCGCTCGGCGGAGCGCGACGACACCGGAAATGGCGGTCGCCACGCCAAGCGCAGCGAGCAACCCGGCCAACACGCGCGATGCGGGAATCGCGATCGTGAAGTCTCGCGTTACCCGCGAGATCAGCCACGTGGCCGCGCCCGTCAAAAGCGTGACCACCGGCGGCGGGATTTTGAGATTCAGGTTCATGTAGCTCCAAAAGACTGTATCAAGCCGCTTTACGCCAGCTAGCGTCTCGTAATTACCGGACGAAACTTTTCGGTCCGTCGGCTCCCGCCAATCTGCCACATCCGAACGCTCATTTTGCCGATGTCGGACAGTGACGACGCGTCGGTCCAGAACGCAAAAGGGACATTTCATGACAGCGCAGAGCATCCGGGAGGCGGGCGTGACGAACATGGAACCAAAGCTGAATTCAACCGGCGCGCGACAACTCGCGCTGCTCTTGGCGTTGATCTGCACGGCGGCCGCGAGCACGGGGTGCGCCGGGTTTGGCGCGACCGGTCTCGATCGAGCTGACGTCGCGACCAACAGCACCAATGACACGGAGAAGTCCGCCGCGCCGACCGTCAAGGGTTCGCTCGGCATGACGTTTGTCCTCATTCCGTCCGGCTCGTTCTGGATGGGCAGCCCGTTCGAGGAGCGGCGGCGCGAGATGGATGAGGTGCAGCACGAAGTTCAGATCACGCGCGATTTCTACATGTGCCAGACCGAAGTGACACGCGGGCAGTTCGAAAAGTTCGTCAAGGAAACTAGATATCGCACCGAGGCCGAACGCGGTGGCGATCCGATTACCTGGCGAACGCCGGGCATCGATCAGCAGCCGGATCATCCGGTGGTTCATGTCTCGTGGCACGATGCGCAGGCGTTCTGCAAATGGCTGAGCAAGAAGGATGGCCGCGCATATCGGCTGCCGACCGAAGCGGAATGGGAATTCACGGCCCGCGCGGGATTCCGCGGCTCGTTCGGTGAGACGTCGATCATCAGCGCCACCGAAGCCAACTTCAACGGCACCACGCGCTACGGCAAAGGCAGCACGGTGGGCGTCTATCGCGCCAGCACGATCGCCGTCGGACACTTCGCCCCCAACGCATGGGGCGTGTACGACCTGCACGGCAACGTGTGGGAATGGTGCAACGACTGGTACGGCTACTACCGCTCCGGCCCGCTGATGGATCCGCAAGGCCCGACCACCGGCACGGTGAAGATCGCCCGCGGCGGATCGTGGGCGAACGCGCCGGAATATTGCCGCGTCGCGTATCGCTTCGGCGGAAATCCGGCGAGCACCTTTTCGACCGTCGGTTTCCGGCTGGCGCTGGACGTCTCGAACAAGACGCAACCGTCGCCGCAAACTGCGGCGACTGGAAAAGATTAGGTCTGATCAGGCTTCACCATCACCGTTAGATCTCCCGGTCGAATCCGGTAATGCAGCGGCGGCTGAAGCCGCGTCACCTCGCCATCCGTGGCGACGCTCAGCGTGCGTTTCGCGGTCTCAATCCACAACTCCTTCGTCGTCGTCATCTCAAAATCGCGCGACTGATCCAGGCGGTTGAACAATGCGCGGATCGCGAGCAAGACCAAAGCCAATCGTCCGGTGCGGCGGGTGAAGTAGACGCTCAGTTCGCCGCGATCTAGCGCGGTGCGCTCGCCAAGCCGCATGATCGATCTCGTAGCGATTATTCCCGATAAACACGAACGGCGTCTGGCAGGTGATCGACTGGCCCGCGTCGTTAATCATGCGCACGCTGACGGTCGGGTAGCGCCGAAAGACAGACAGCCACGCACGCAGCATTGACATCCACTTCCCGCGGCCGAGCCGCTCCATCTGCCGATCGCGCGATTCGACTACGTGCGGGTACAAGCCGATCGATGAATTGTTGACGAACACACGTCCGTTGACTTCCCCGACATCCACCGCGCGCGGCGTACCATGCGCCACGACGCGCGCCGCTTCGTGCAGCTCCAGCGGAATGTGCAAATCCTTCGCGAAGTGATTGAGCGTGCCGCAGGGCAGCACGCCCATCGTCTTGCCGGAACCGGCCATCACCGATGCGATCGAGCTGATTGTTCCATCGCCCCCCGCCGCCGCCAGCACGTCAACCGTTTCTTTAGCAGCCTGCGCCTCGGAGATGATGCGCTGGCCGTCAACGGCGCGCACCTGAGCTTCGATTCCCGCTTGCGCGAACGCATCGCGCACCTCCGCTTCGCGATCGGTCGTTTTTTTTTGACTTCCCGCTCCGGCAGCACAGTTGAGCAATGCAAGGATCCGCATGTGCGGCGCATGCTAGTCGACTCGTGCGGAATGGAACTACGTCAACAAATCGAAAAGAGTTGAAGGCAAAGTCACGGCAGCAGTTTGTACCAATCGGTGATCACATTCAGATGCAGTACGGTCGGTCTGCGCTCGGACGGTTCGACGATCAGCGGTCGACCGTCGGCGGCGATCGCGTAGTTGCGCGCGATCGGATCGGATTGTCCGAACGGTTTGTTGTAGACGATGGTCTGCCCGCCGCTGATCGAGCCGTCGTCGGGGTTGATGGGGACGCTGACCAATCCCTGCGAGGCGATGAAGTAGAGCGTTTTTCCATCCGGCGACCACAGCGGACACTCGCCGCCGCCGAAGGAAACTTGTCGCGTGGGTTCGCCGGCGGGGAAACCGGCGAGATAGATTTCGCGCCGGCCGGTGAGTTCGGAGGAATAGACGAACCACTTTCCGCTGGGCGCGATCGCGGCCTGCGAATCGCTGGCGGGTGTGCTGACGAGTGGCCGGGCGGTGGCGCCGACTGTCGGTTCGACGATCCAGATATCGCGGGCCGTGCCTTCGCGCGGGGTCATCGTGAACGTGAGGAACTGCCCGTCGGTCGACCACGCCAGATCCGATTGAAAATCCGGCCCCGGCGATACAACCCGTCCCAGGCGGCGGCCATCCGCCAGGCGGAACAGATCGATCCCGTAACCGCCATCGCGATTGACCGTACACGCGATCGTTTGACCATCCGGACTGAGCGCGGCCGTCACCGTGTCGCCGCCGGTAAGGAGAAATTCGCGCGTGTTGCGCGTCAGGTCGTAGACGAGATAACGATAAACTTTTCCCTTGATGCCCACCGCCAGCTTCGGTGCCGCCGGCGCGAAGACCGGCTCGGCGAAGCTCATGCGATCGTCGTTCAGCGGCGTGGTGGTGCCGTCGGCGTTCACATACGACAGCCGACTTTCTTCGGCGAACGCAGCGCCGGGAACGTAAACGAGCGAGCCGTCGACCGAGACATCGAAGTACGCGGCGAAGCGCGTCCCATCATTCATCACCCCTTCGGCGATCGCGGTTTCAGACCCGGTGACCTTCGCGGTTTTGCGATCGAACGGCGCGGCGAAGATCGTGCTGGCGCGCTCGAACAGAACGTAATCGCCGCGCGGGGTCGATGTGACGCGCGGCGAGCTCGCGTTGCTCAGCACCAGATGCTTTTCGCCGGTGTCGAGATTCGTCGCGTGCAGATCGGCCGTCTCGCCTCCCATCCACACGCTGTACAAAACCCACCGCGTGCCGGGAACGACAACCGGCGCGAAGTGCGACGCTTCGCCACGCGCCAGGTCGACCTTGGTGATCGCTTTCGCTTCGTTCGACTGCGGCGAGATCATCGCGATCGGATCGCCCCAGGAGGTTGCGTAGATCAGGCTGCCGTCGCTGTGAAACGTCGCGCCGTACCAGTTGGTCTCGACGGCGAGATGAATCGCGTCACCCAATCCGAATAATCGCCGCTTGTAGAGATGGCCGTTGCGGAAAAAGCCGATCCACTGCCCGTCGGCGGAGAAGAACGGACGGTGGCCGTCCTGGGTTTGTTCGATCATCCGCCATTGGCCGTCGCTGTGCGAACGCATCCAAAGCGCCTGGCCCGCTTGCGTTTTGCACGCGACGACGATGGTTTGACCGTCGGGCGAGAGCGCAACTTGCACGCGTTCCAGATCGCCTTGCATCGCGTCGTTCGGAAACGCGAGGTCGAAGCGATGAACGATCGAAGACGAAGTTCCCGAACTTGTGCTGTTCATCGTGAGTCGGAAGACGGCAAACGCAATCGCAATTGCGGCGATGAGCCACGGCAATCCGCGCAAGACGATCGGGCGATCCTCCCAGGTGCGTCGCTCACGTCGCTCCCACGCTCGCGCGGCAA
>JACMJD010000757.1 GCA_014380825.1 Phycisphaerae bacterium
CGATCCCGCTGGAAGAGTTCGTGAATATCTACGTTCGCTTCCGCCACACGCACCACTTCAACCCACTCGATTGGCCCATCGCGCTGTGGATCGCATTCCTCTGGCCGATCCCGCTGGCGATCTACGCGTGGCGCGGGCGATCGCGAACCGCAAACCCGCGCGAGCGGCACCAGCTGACGCTCACCGCGCGCATCTTCGCGATTCTGCTCGCGCTAAGTTGCATCTCGCTGGTCTTCGCCGGAATCTGGTTCGTGAGCGAATCGCTCGTGCAACTGATGTTCTGGCGTTTCAGCATCTACATCAAACTGCTGAGCTGCATCGGCGCTGCGTACGTGATCGTCAACTCGCGAGCGCGGACCGCGACCCTGTGGATCATCCCGCTCTCGCTGGCGCTGTGCGTTTTCGCGGCTTTTTCAATGGAAAACCGCGATCGTCCGCGGTGGTTGGATCTCGCGTTAACCGCGCTGGGCAACCATCGCGGAGCTTTCATCGGCTTCGTCATACTCTCGTTCGTCCCCGCGCTGATGAGTTCGATCCGCTATGTGCCGCGCACACCTGCGCCGTACATGGGCGGATTGCTCGCGTGCATCGTTGCCGCCGTGATCGGGTGGAACCGCTGGCTCGGCTGGGGCATGACGCCCGAGCCGGTGGATGCCGACTATCTCAAGCTCTGCCAGTGGGCGCGCGAGGCCACGCCGACGGATGCGATCTTCCTGGTTCCACCATCCGACACCGTGTTTCGCCTGGAAGCCCGGCGGGCTATCGTCGTGAACTTCAAGCACGTCCCGCAGCTCAGCGGCGAGATCACGCTGTGGCTCGATCGTCTCGCGGACGTTCTGGGCACGCGCGATGTCGATTCCTTCCCGCGCGATTACATGAAGCTTCTCCCCGCGCTGGACGCGCAATACGAATCGCGCTCACCCGAGCAACTGATCGACGTCGCCAACAAATACTCGGCCCGCTACATCGTCGTCGACCACGATCTTGGCCCGGCCCATCGATCGCAACTCGCATATCGCACCGACGCGCGGCAGTATTTCGTGTATGATGTCGCTCGCTAATTCACTCCCGGGAAGGAGACGCCAGTGGACGAGAAGGAAATCGTACGTCGATTGCTGCACCACTTTGGCATTCGCATCGGACCGGAGATGAGCGTGTATGCGCGACGACAACTCGAGCGCGACGGCGCTACGGAATTTCACGTGATGGGCGCGCACGCGCGCACCGGCGTGCCGATGCGATCGCTGATCAACATCCATGAACTGCGCACTGGTGTCGGGTCGGGCAATATGAAAATCCCGCGCGAGACATATTGACGATCCGCGATCTGGCGTTATGAATATGTGCGTTGAAATTGATTGACGGACCGGAAGCGGTGGCTCCCTTCCGGTCCGTTTTGTTTTTCAAATCAAATTCAATTCAGCCACGAAGGCACGAAGAGCTCACGACGATTCACGAAGATAAATGCCAGTCGCGGAGAAACGAAGGAAGAGCAGACTCGCAAGGCTTTGCCCTTTGTTCTGCTCGAATTCCTTCGCGAACCTTCGCTTCCTTCGCTCCTTCGCGTCCCGAATTTTCCTTCGTGTCCTTCGTGCCTTCGTGGCTATCCCCTCTTTTTTCTTAGAAACGCGCGAAGCTCGGCAAACTTCATGCAATTAATCACGTGCTTCTTCGTCGCCCACGCGCGACGCGCGACGCCGATGCCCCAGATCATTTCTTCGAAGCCGAGAATCGCGTGCGCGTCCGTGTTGATCGTCAGCATGCAGCCCGCTTCGATCGCATGTCGCGCGTTGGTGTCATTCAGATCCAACCGTGGATAACCGCTGTTGATTTCCAAGGCTGTCCCGCTTTTGGCGGCGCGTTCAAAGATCTTGTTCATCTCCAGCGGCAGGCCATCGCGCGCGTTGATCAATCTGCCCGTCGGATGGCCGATGAAGCTGACGTACCGGTTATCGATCGCGCGGAGCAGGCGATCGGTCGCCTTCTTCGTATCCTGCTTCAGCGACAAGTGCGGGCTGGCCACCACGATGTCCAGCTCTTTCAAAATATCGTCGTCATAGTCCATTCGACCATCCGCCAGGATGTCGACTTCCGAGCCCGCCAGCAGTGTGATTCCTTTCAAGCTGTCGGAGATTCGGCGAATCTCTTCAACGTGCTTGATCAACCGATCCGGCTGAAGCCCGCGCGCCATCGCCATTGCTTTGGAATGATCCGTGACGCCGAGATATTCATATCCCAGCGCCTTCGCGGCCTCCGCCATCTCGATGATGCTGGCCGTGCCGTCGGAGGCGGTGGTATGCGTATGCAGATCGCCGCGAATGTCCGCG
The DNA here is from genome assembly GCA_014380825.1 of Phycisphaerae bacterium. Next base: position 2,328 of record JACMJD010000757.1, read on the forward strand.
CGCGTGATCAGGACGGGAAGCTTGTCTGATTTCGCGAGATCGACCTCACCCAGGTCCTCGCGCATTTCCGGTTCGACGAATGCGAGCCCGAGTTTCTTGTAAATCGCGTCCTCGGTTTCAGAAGCCACGGCCTTCGCCGCCGGCGGCTTAGCGATTTCCCTCTCCGCTTTCTCGTACTCATCCAGCTTGTACAAACCCCACTCGTTCAGCGTCATACCCTTCTTCTGCGCGAGCCCGCGAATCTTCACGTTATGATCTTTCGACCCGGTGAAATACATGAGCGCCGCGCCGAAGTTCGCTTCCGGCACGATCCGCAGATCGACCTGCATCCCGTTCGCGACTTTCACGCTGCACTTGCTCGGTCCGCACACCATGACTTGAATGACACCAGACGCTTTCGTGAACGCGTCCGCCACCGCCTGGCCATCGGACATGTCTTTGACGGCGGCGATCAGATCGACGTCGCCGATCGTCTCGCGCCGGCGGCGCAAGCTCCCTGCAATTTCGGCGCGCTTGATTTGCGGCAGCGCGCGCAGCGATTGAAGAAGCGGAATCGCCTGATTCTCCGCCTCGGCGATGCCCGTTCGTCTCGTCGCGCCGCCACCTGCGACGCGCGCTTTGTAATCGTCGATTCCTTTGCGGATCGACGCGAGCTTCTTCTCGCCCATCCCTTTGAGCGTCTTGATCTCGCCGGATTCGAGTGATTTCTCCAGCAGATCCAGACTGGTGATCCCGCGTTCTTTCCACAGCAGGTTGATTGTCTTCGGTCCCAGCCCTTCGATCTGCATCAGCGGCACGAGCCCCGCCGGCACCGTCAGAGCGATCTCTTCGAACACGGTGCTTTTGCCGGTTTCGACATACTCTTCGATGATCTGCTGGCTGCCCTTGCCGATGCCTTCGATATCGCAGAGCTTGCCTTCTTCGATGCAGCGCTTCAGATCAATGTTCAGATCGCGCAGGATGCGCCCGACTTTTTGGAACGCGATGACTTTGAAGACATTTTCCCCTTTGAGTTCCATCAACGCGCTGAGCGAGTGAAACAGATCAGAAAGTTCATGATTAAGCGACATGCGTGGGATGATATCCGCTCGCCGGCGTGCAGGCTTCAGCCTGCATGCACGAACCTACAGCTTCGCGCCACACTTCCTGCAAAACTTCACCCCCGGATCGTTGTGCTCGCCACAAACCGAACAGATTCCAGTTGCGACGTTTTGAACAGGCGCCGATTGAATCGTCGTCGGATTGGGAGTCGCAGCAACTGCTGGCGCGGACCGCGCGGGTGTCGACTTCGATTGACTCTCCAAAAACCGATCGATCTTCGGCAGCGATTTGCGGATCGCATCATCGATGGCCAATCGCATGATCTGCACGCGATCTTCGCGGCTGACCGGAATCTCCGCGCCGGGCGCCACGTTGGCGCCGGAGTTGTTCATCATATTCAGACCCATCTCACCGGCGCCGCTGGTGCGATCGAGTTCGCTGTTGTTGGTGAGAACGATGTCGCGGGTTTCCGGATCGATGATTTGAAATCCCACACCGCACGTCGCGCTGACCATGATGTTCTTGTTGTCGGCCGACCGCTTCACGAAGTCGGTGACCTTTTGCACCATGCCGGGTTCCTCAAGCTTCTTCGTGATGCGCAGGTTGGTAATGGTTCCGACGAGGACGTAATCAACTCCATCGATCTTCGCCGCCCGCATGAACTGGCCCGGACGGACGACGTCGGTCAGTCGTTTCGCATCGAGCATCCCGCGGAATTCGTCGCGATTGATTACGTTGAACCGATTCGCGCGACCCAGCATCTGCGCGAACTGATCGGCCGCCGTGTCACCCAGACTGGCGTCGGCGTCGAGCGAATCGCCTTCGACTTTGAAAGTCGCGATGCCCAGCCGTGGACGATCGGCCAGCGCGCGCGATGATCCGTGCGAATAGGTTCCGACCTGCGCCAGTGACGCGCCGCCACCGCTACTGCCGCAACCAACGAGGAGTGCCAGCGCGAGTAAGCCGATGATTCGCATACGATCCGCCCTTTCAGCATCACTCCTATCCCGGAGCACCGGGCGAGGGAGTCAGTCATTTCTTCTGCAAGATCGGCGCGGCGATCAGTTCCGTTTTTGGTTCGGCGATCGTTCCGCCGACGTGAACTTTGTACAGCAGTTCTTCGGTGACGTTGTTCAACCCCTTCTGCACGGTGCCCAGCACACCGGCCGCGACGTTGGCGGCGGGGTTGTTGTCGCGACGGATCTGGCGATCCCAATCGCTCAGCGGCGTCGCGACCGCGTTCAGATTCAACGCGAACTCGTGCAGCAGGTCGATCTCGCCCGTCGCGCGCACGCCCATCGCCGGCGTTCCGACGGCCGCCTCGAGCACACTCAACTTTCCCTCACCAATCCGAAACCTGCAACCGGCCTCGCCCACCGTGGCGAGGTTGTTCAGGTTCACCATCCGCGCGACATCGAGAAACACCGGCACGCGGAAAAGCTCGCCGCGGATGACCTGCACCGCGCCGTCGCCCTTAAGGTTCGCAATCGCGGATTCATCGACGCCTTTGCCGCTGAGCGTCGCATCGGCGCTCAATTCGCCGGTGACCGTGATGGGCTTCTCGCCCGGTTTCACCGACATTTGCGCCAACGAATTCAGATCGACGCGCCGCACGTTCACCTGCGTGCTGTAGCTCATGTCATCGAGCTTCAGCGTGCCGGTGGTCGACACTTTTCCCGAAAGTACATCAGCGTCAAACCGATTGATGGTGACCAGTTTCGGCGTGACGCGGACGTCGGTGTTCACGTTAAGCAGCGGGATGCGGCGATCCATCGTCGAGATCGCGCCGCGATCGGTCGTGATCCGAACGTCGTAGTCGAGCGACGACTCGACGCTTTTCAGATCGACGCTCGCCACACCTTCGAACCAGAATGGTCCGCGCGGCTGAGCCTGCGCGATGATCTCTTGAATCTGCTTCGGATGTTCGGGCTGCTGCTTGGCGAAGGTGATGCAGCCCTTCATCGTGTCCACTTTCAATTTCGACTGAAGCAGATCCGCCAGCGGCAGCGATGCCTTTTGCAGAAACAGCACGTCTTGGCCATATCCCGCGCGGACGCGCTCGACGGTGGCCACGCCATTCCTGATGCGAACGCTCATCTCGCCGAAATCGGTGATTGCCAGCGGAAGTTCCGGCGGATGGATCGACAGATCTCGCGGCGTGAGCTGCATCGTCAGATCGATGTCGCCGAGCGTTTTTTCGTTCACATCAAACGGCCCGCTACCGGTAATGGTGCAGTCGATATTGCCGGCGATCTGAAATTTCTTGATCAGCTTCTGCATCGTATCTGGAAGTCCGGATTGATCTTTGCCCGGATCGATTGCGATGCGCAACCCGTCCGCGCCCCAACCGCCCGCGCCGTTCACCGCGACCGATCCGCCGAGCACCTGGACGCTGGCGTCGCCGGATCGTGCGAGGCAACGCTCGATGTCTGATCGGATGACCAGGCGCGTTGCCGATGTCGAGCCGTCGGTCGCGACGATCGGCATCGTCTGACATTTTAACTTCAACACGATCTCATCCAACGGCTTGGGACAATCCGGCAGCGACGCGCTGGCGCGCGGAATCTCGACGATCGCGACCAATGCAGCCGCGAACGGATCGCTCAGCGGAATGGTGCCGGATATCGTCGCGGTCAGCTCGCCGCTGGCGGCGCATTCGTTCAACAGCGTCCGCAGCGCGGCCGGCACCGAGCTGCTGTTCGCATCGCTCGCTCCATTCGCAAATGCGATCCGTGCGTTGCAGTGATCGAGTTTGACCAACATCGTATCGACATCGACAGCCCCGCTGGATTCGATCAAACCCGATCGGCCATCCTTGGCGGAGAGGATGCAGGCATAGTTGGACGAAGATTGCTGGTCGACCGGCCGCACCTGCACGGTGAAGTCTCGCCAGATCAACGGCAACGTCGAGCCGGTTGTGCGATCTTCGTAGATGATCTGTCCGCTGGTGAGTTGCAGGTCGTGCAGACGGAAAATCTGCGAAAGTTTTTTCGCAGGGTCGTTAGGTGTCGTTGGTGACGCCGACGCGGATGTCGGCGCGATCTGCCCGACGATTCCATCACGCGTCTCGATCAAATGAACGATCGGCGACTCGATGGCGATGCTTCGCGCGACGATCGGCCCGTCACCGAACGGCGCGCCCGCCAGCGCGATCGAAACGCGCTCCGCGCTGAGCAAGTCGAATGGCCGATTTCTGTCCGGATCATTGGCGATCAGCCGGAACCCATTCACTCGCACGCTCCACAACGGCGACCAACTGAGCGAGCCGATCTCGACACGGGCGCGGAAATGCTGGTCGACTTCAGCCTGGAGTTTTGCGCGAACGATCGGCTTGGCTACGATGGGCGCGAGCAGGAACAAGACGAACAAGATCAGTGCCGCAGACGCGGACGCGAGCACCCATCGCCTGCGCCACCATGCACGTGTCATGTGAGTTATCACACAGGCTAGCCATCGCGCGCGCCGTCTTCAAGGATTACATTGTGGAAGAACTGTGCCGGCCTGAGAAAGTCCGCTTGAAGGCGGGCATCCGATGTATACAGTGCCATAATGCCCGGCGATTTCGTTCATCTGCACGTTCACACCCATTACTCCCTGCTCGACGGCGCCAACAAAATTCCCCAGCTCGTCCGGCAGTGCAAGCAGTTGGGCATGACATCGATGGCGATCACCGATCACGGTTGCATGTTCGGCGTGGTCGAGTTCTTCAACGAATGCAAAAAAGAAGGCATCAAACCGATCCTCGGCATGGAAGCCTACATGGCCCCCGGCGATCGTCGCGAGCGATCGACGCCCGGCGGAAACGCAGGCGAGGCCGCGTTTCATCTGCTGCTGCTGGCGGAGAATCTTGAGGGCTACAAGAACCTGATCAAGCTCAGCTCGATCGCGTATCGTGAAGGGTTTTACTACAAGCCGCGCATCGATAAGGAAGTCCTCCGCGCGCACAGCAAAGGACTGATCGCCACCAGCGCCTGCCTTGGCGGCGAGGTCGCCAGCGCGCTGATGAAGCGCGACGCCAAAAATGCCCGCGCGATCGCCGAAACCTACGCCGAGTTGTTCGGGCCGGATCGGTTCTACATCGAAGTGCAGAAGCACATCAAAGAACAGGACGCGGTGAACCCCGAGTTGGCCGAGATCGCCAAGAAGCTGGGCGTCGGATTGGTTGGCACGAACGATGTCCACTTTCTCACGAAGGAACATCACTATGCCCACGATGTGCTTTGCTGCATCAGCATGGGCAAGCTGATCACGGATGAAGGTCGTCTGAAATATCCGACGGAGCTGTATCTGAAGAGCCCGCAGGAAATGCAGCAGGCGTTGGGGAATTTCGACGGTGCGATCGCGAACACCGTGCGCATTGCGGAGATGTGTAATCTCGAACTGGATTTCACGAAGCGATACGCACCGGTGTATCGAGTGCCAGAAGACAAACTCCGTGGTGTGGGCGCGGACGCCCATTCCACAGAACCGGACGAGCAGTATCTCCGTCAACTGTGCGACGACGGTTTGGAGTGGCGGTATGGTACGCGCGACGTCTCCAACGAAATCCGCGAGCGTCTCGACAAAGAACTAACCGTCATCGCGTCGAAGAAATTCTGCTCCTACTTCCTGATCGTCTGGGATTTCTGCAACTACGCCCGCGAGCACGGCATTCCGGTGGGCGCGAGAGGTTCGGGCGTCGGAACGATGGTGGGTTACCTGCTCGGGCTGTGCAACGTCGATCCGATCAAGTACGGCCTGCTGTTCGAACGATTCATGGATCCGTCGCGAAACGAGATGCCGGATATCGATATCGATATCTGCCAGGAAGGCCGCGCGAAGATCATCGATTACGTCCGCAAGAAATACGGTCACGTCGCGCAGATCATCACGTTCGGAACATTAGCTGCGAAGGCGGCGTGCAAGGACGTTGGTCGCGTGCTGGGCGTGTCGCTCGCCGAGGTCGACAAGCTCACGAAGCTGATCCCCGGCGTTCCAGGCATGACGCTCGACAAAGCGTTCGCGCAGGTGCCCGAGCTGAAAGAGCTGTACAACTCCAGCGATAACGTTCGCAAGATTATCGATCTGGCCAAGCAGCTCGAAGGCATGTGCCGCAACAGCGGCGTTCATGCAGCGGGCGTGATCATCGCGGATCAGTCGCTTGATGACGTGATCCCGCTGTGCAAGGACAAGGACGACAACGTCCTCACGCAGTTCGAAGGACCCATCGCCGAGAAATGCGGCCTGCTGAAGATGGACTTCCTCGGGCTGCGCACGCTCACGACGCTGCAACGATCGATTGACCTGGTCAAGCAGACAAAGAATCTCGACATCGATATCGAGAAGGTCGATTTCGCCGACAAGAAAGTCCTCGAGCTCTTCTGTCGCGGCGAAACCAAAGGCATCTTCCAGTTCGAATCCGGCGGAATGCAGGACCTCCTGATGAAGATGCGCCCCGATCGGTTGGAAGACCTGATCGCCGCCAACGCGCTGTACCGCCCCGGGCCGATGGAGCTCATCCCGACGTACTGCCAGCGCAAGCACGGCGTCGAGAAAGTGCCCGGCGTGCATCCGATCATGGACGCGATCCTGA
>JACMJD010000758.1 GCA_014380825.1 Phycisphaerae bacterium
ATTGCAAACTCACCGACACGAGCGTGGCGATCGCGTCCATCAGGCCGCCGATCGTGCTGCCTTCCATGGCCATCGTGATGAACACTTCGCCGGGCGAGCCGTCTTCATAAAGCCCGGCGGTGATGTAGCCTTCATGTCCGGCGATGTCGAACTTGTGCGTGATCGCGTGACGCGTGTCGGGCAGGCGCCTGCGCAGCGGACGCTCGACAATGCGCTCGACGATTTTTTCGATGACGTTCAGGTGCGTCGGGACGATGTTGGGTTCAGATTCTTCGAGCGAATTTGAAGAGCTTGCCGCTGAAGCGGCAAGCCCGCTGATCACGTCGCGCAATACTTCTTCGCGCGCGGACTCGACGGCTTCTTCATCTTCCTCGTCGGTCTTCGCGTCCAGTTCTTCATCGCTCTTCACATTCAGCGGTTGCGACAACTTCGACCCATCGCGATAGAGCGCGTTCGCTTTTAAGCCCATCTTCCAGCTCAGCTCGTACGCTTTTTCGATGTCTTCGACCGTCGCTTCGTGAGGCAGGTTGATGGTCTTGCTGATCGCGCCGCTGATGAACGGCTGCGCCGCGGCCATCATCTTGATGTGGCCATCGACGTGGATGAAGCGCTTGCCGTGCTTGCCGCATTTGTTGGCGCAGTCGAACACGGGCAGATGCTCATCCCGCATGTGCGGTGCGCCTTCGACGGTGCCGAATCCGCATACACGATCGTTCGCTTCGTCGATCTGTTTCTTCGTGAAGCCCAGCGTGCGCAAGAGATTGAAACCCGGCGCCTGCCAGGTGGCTTCGGAGATGTCCAGCCGCTTGAACACCTCGGCCGGGAGCGTCCACGGACTGAACGCAAACGACAGCTCGAACACACTGGGCAACGCGGCTTCGATCTTCTCGATCTCTTCGTTCGTGAACGCGCCTTTCTGCTTCAGGCTGCTGATGTTGATGTGCGGCGAATCGTGCAGGCTGAGGGTGCCCATCACGTGTTTCATAATGTCGTGAATCTGATCCGGCGTGTAACCGAGGTTCACGAGCGATGGCCGGAGGGATTGGTTGGCGATCTTGAAGTATCCGCCGCCCGCGAGTTTCTTGAATTTCACCAGCGCGAAATCCGGCTCGACGCCGGTAGTGTCGCAATCCATCAGGAGGCCGATCGTGCCGGTGGGGGCGATGACGGTGGCTTGCGCGTTGCGGAAGCCGTGGCGCTCGCCAAGGAAGAGCGCGCGGTCCCAGCATTCTTGAGCGGCTGCTAAGAGCTGGCGCGAAGCGAGAGAATCAGCACTGAATTGCGTCGGGTCGATGCCGATCGGTTTGATGTCGAGTCCTTCGTATTGACCAAGACTGCGAGCCGCTTGCGCGTTGTGCGGGATGTTGTACGCGGCGCGGCGATGGTTGCGCATCACGCGCAGCATCTCGGCACGGTTGGTTTCGTATCCGCTGAATGCGCCCAGCTCGCGCGCCATCTCGGCGCTGGTCGCGTACGACTCGCCCGTGAGGATTCCGGTGAGCGCAGCGCAGATCGCGCGACCTTTGTCGCTGTCGTAGGCGATGCCGGCTTGCATCAGCATTGCGCCCAGGTTTGCGTACCCGAGCCCGAGCGTGCGGAACATGTAGCTGAGTTTCGCGATCTGTTCGGACGGAAAGCTGGCCATCAGGACGGAGATCTCGAGCACGATCGTCCACAGGCGGATGCCGTGCTTGTAGCCTTCGATGTCGAAGTGCTTGTGCTCGGCGTCGAAGAACGTGAGGACGTTGAGCGACGCGAGGTTGCAGGCCGTGTCGTCGAGGAACATGTATTCCGAGCAGTTGTGAACGGTGATTCCGTTCGCAACGAAGCTGCTGGTGACCGGCTCCGTCAGATCGAACACCTGCTGGCGGCCAACGTGCGTGACGGATGCGACGCGATCGTGGTTTGCTTCGTTCGATGGTTTTGCTAGCGCTAAGCCGTAAGCGGTCGCAAGCTTTTCAAGCTTGGGTCCGGGGAGAAGCGCGACGTGTTTCCCAAAATAACGGAGGCTGCCCGGGTCGATGCGCAGGCCGTGGCGAAACGAATCTGCGTGTGCACCAACGCGGGGGGTTGTGTCACGCGTTGGAGTGGAGCTCGAAGTATTGGAGCCATCGAGTTCCGATCGATCGCCGGGCAAGCCTCCGGAATAATCCTGATGAGTGATTGGAGATTGGTGCGTGACAAGAGAAGTCTGCACGCCGAAGCCGAGCAGCAGGAGTTGCACGTCTTGCATCAGGCCGAGCGAATCGCTGCGCAGCACGAGCGTGCCATGTTCGAATTGCGCGTCGGCCGTGAACAGCGCGCGGAGCAGATGTTTCTGCGCCGCGAGGCCAGATGTGAACGCTTCATCGCTCAGTCGTCGCGCGCCGCCTTCCGTGCGCACGAACGCTTTGAGACGCGACAGCAAGCGTCGATTGGTGAGATTAGCCGTCGCTGTGCCGTCGCCGTTGCCGGCGCCGTTTTTCGCCTTCGACCAATCGGTCGTATCGCTGAAATCGATCATCAGCGTGTTGACGTAATCGTCGTCGTACTGCCGATCGCCCCAAATCTGCTGAACGTATCGCGCGTACGTCTCGGCCGCCTCGGTGTTGACGCACGCTTCCAGGTGCAGCGCGTTCGCATCGCTGTTCGCGGATGACACGAACAGGCCGAGCAACTGGAAGAATCGCGGGTCTTGCGGTTCACCGATCTCCTTCACGGTCGCGGGTTCGCCGATCAGGCGGATGATGTCGCCTTCTTCCAGATCCTGCGCTTCCACCCAGCCGCGGTTCTTCGTCCAGACTTTGTGATCGCACGTGAGCTTGACGCTGTAACCGCCGGCCGTGCCGAGCTCATAAACTTCCTGCGTGCCGGTTGGGAACGCGCCTTCCGTTTCGTGAATGTGCTGACCCTTGAGATTCGTGATGATGCGCGCCGGCAGATGGATCATCTGATCGATGCGCCGCCAGATGCCGCCCGGCGTGAGCACGCGCGTGTCGCCGGTGACGCACGGGTTGCTCGCATTGATCCGGCCACTCTTGGGGCACGTGTGCCACTGGTTGATCGTGTCGTCGTATTGCACGCCCGGATCGGCGCAGCGCCATGCGGCGTAGGCGATCTGATCCCACAGCTCGCGCGCCTTCATCGTCTTGGCGACCTTCTTGTTCGTGCGGAAATGCAGCGACCAGTCGCCGTCTTTCTCGACCGCTTCGAAGAACTCGTTCGGGATGCGCACCGAGTTGTTCGAGTTCTGCCCGCTGACGGTGTAGTACGCTTCGCCGTTGAAGTCGTAATCGAGTTTGAGCTTCAGCTTTTTCGCGATGTCCTGCTGTTCTTTGGGAAGCTGTTTCATTCCCTCGACCATCGCGGCCACTTTGATTTCTTCGCGCACTTTCCAGTTCACGAATTGCTCGATGTCCGGGTGATCCAGATCCAGGCAAACCATTTTCGCCGCGCGACGCGTGGTGCCGCCGGACTTGATCGCGCCGGCGGCGCGGTCGCCGATCCGCAGGAAACTCATCAGACCAGAAGATTTTCCGCCGCCGGAAAGCGCTTCGTTGTCGCCGCGAAGTTTGCTGAAGTTCGATCCAGTGCCGCTGCCGTATTTGAAGAGACGCGCCTCGCGCGTCCAGAGGTTCATGATGCCGCCTTCATTCACCAGGTCGTCGCTGACCGACTGAATGAAGCACGCGTGCGGCTGACTGTGCGTGTACGCATCTTTCGCGAGCTTCGTCTCGCCGGTCTTCGGATCGTTGAACCAGTGACCTTGGGCCGGGCCGGTGATTCCATACGCCCACTGCAGGCCGGTGTTGAACCACTGCGGGCTGTTGGGCGCGCACATCTGATGCAGCAGCATGTGCGCGATCTCATCGTAAAATGCCTGCGCGTCTTCGGGCGTGTCGAAGTAATTGTGCGTCTCGCCCCAATGTCGCCAGCAACCGGCCAGGCGATGAATGACTTGCCGCACCGACCGTTCCGGACCGGTCGAACCGTCAGGCCGAGGAACTCCCGCCTTGCGGAAATATTTGCTCACCATGATGTCGGTCGCGAGCTGCGACCAACTCTTCGGAATCTCCGCATCGTTCATTTCAAACACGACCGAGCCGTCCGGATTACTGATCCGGCTGGTGCGTTTTTCATATTCCACGGTCGAGAACACGTCCTGGTTTGGCTTGGTGAATCGGCGAGAGACTTTCATGCGTGGTCCGTCCTTGTCTGACGTGAACGATGTGAATGATTTCCAGCGGTCCCGGCGAGCAATCCTGGCGCGCCAAGCTTTGGGTCAATCCTTTTCGAAATAGATTCGGTGCGCGTGCTTCCGCTCGAGGTTGTCGTCATAGACTTTCTTGCCGTCGATCAGCACGCGATCTTTGCCTGGATCGACGAGCACGGATTGACCATCGTGAACGTCGCGCGCGAGCAGGACGCGTTCGTTGTCGGCGTCGTAGACGTAAATGCGGCCGCGGTCGCGCACGCGATAGGTGATTTCGCCGGTGCCGGTGGCGACGCTCTTGGCGTTGCGCGGCAGGCGATCGACGTTCAGATTGTCGTTGCGATCATCGCGATCGCTGGTCTCGTCTGAACGGAAATAGATGCGGTGATCGTTCTTGCGCTTCAGGTCCCGCTGCGAAACCGTTCGCCGATCCAGCTGAATCTTGTTCGCGTCGGGATCGACGGAATACGTTTCATCGCGACGAATCGGCCGACTGTCGAGCACGGTTCGATCGGTTACGTCATACAGGTAAACGCGCCCATCCGACCGAGGGGCATACGACAACTGCCCCGAACCCTCGGCCGCCATGCGGGCGTCGCGCGGAATTTGCGTCGTCGATTCCAGATCGCCGTCGCGCGGACGAGTGTCCGAGTCGGTGTTCATGCAACTCGCGCCGATTTGCGTGATCATCGCGATGGAAAGTAACGCCAATAGCAAGCTGGATCGCACGTGTGTGTTCATGGCAGACCTCTTATCGTGGGTTTGAACCGGTCTTTTCAGGCTGAGGCGCCAGGCGAATGGTGGTGTCGCGCATCATGTCGCCGGCTTCGGGTTCCAGCCAGATTCCGTACTGATGATCGTTCGGCAGCGGGCCCGGGCGGATGATCGTGTCGCCGAGCATCACGCCGCGACGGGCGTCGATGCGCACGATCTGCCGCGGCTTCACCAGCACACGGGCCAGCTCGTTATTGTTCGCGGTGATATCGACGAACCGCAGCGTCGCATTGCCCTCGGCCAGGTACACCAGCGTGGGCTTGCCTTGCTTGATCAACATCGGCTGCGCGTACTGTGGCAGCGGTCGCTCAGTAACGAGCTGAGTCGTCGGCGGCTTCGGTGGCGGCACTTTCTCCTGCCCGCAGCTGACGATTGAGGGTACGAGCGCGCTCGCTGATGCGATCAGCAGCAGTCCATTGATGCGACGCATACGTGAGCTCATTAGTTTGTCCACTTCGGACCATGCAAATCCGCTCTCGCGCACGCAAGAAAAAACTCACGCGAGCGAGCAGACACCTCCGACCGCCACACGACATCCATGCGTGGCGATCGACCTGATCAAATTTCTAAAGCCCGGACCATCGCTCGATGCGATGGCATTTCTCTCCAGCGTCCCAATTTTGCCTCAACGGCAAACCGGCTTATCCATTCGCCGGCGACAACCGCGACGCTGCCCATTCTTCGAACTCGCTCGCCAATCGCGACGATCCCACTCGTCGCGATCAGCGCAATAAAAAACAATCCAAAGCCGCGCCAGATGCGCGGGGGCATTTCAATCGACTCGCGGCAAGGTTAAGCCTGCCTGGTCCTGATACTTTCCTTGTTTGTCCGCGTAGCTCACCGCACAAACGCGCTCGCCTTGCAGGAACAGGAGCTGCGCGATCCCCTCGTTGGCGTAAATCTTGGCCGGCAGGGGAGTGGTGTTGCTGATTTCCAACGTGATCTTGCCGCGCCATTCGGGTTCGATCGGCGTGACGTTTACGATGATGCCGCAGCGGGCGTACGTGCTCTTGCCGACGCAGATCGCCAGGATGTCGCGCGGGATCTCCACCGTTTCCACCGTCTCGCACAGCGCGAACGAGTTCGGCGGGATCAACACATGATCTTTGCCGGTCTCGTCCGTATCGATCGTGACGAAGGACCGCTCGCTGAAGTTCTTCGGGTCGACGATCTCGCTATTCACGTTCGTGAATATCTTGAACACCGAGCCGACCCGCAGGTCGTAGCCGTAACTTGAAACGCCATAACTGATCTTGCCTTGGCGTTTGGTGTTGTCGGCGAACGGTTCGATGCCGATCAGCTCGCGGATTTGTGTGTCGCAGAGGATGCCCATTTTTGACCTTTGTCTCGACCTTCCAAGCCAATTACTTCGCGCGACAAACGGGCGAGCGCGCGACGCGCTGCGTCGCGGTTAATCGCGTCCTTCCGTCAATCGCAAGGTTGATGCCGACTCTACCGACCGGATGCCGAACTCGTTCCCTTTGACCTGTTCTAACCACTGCTTGACGAGCGAATCGCATATTACACTACATCTGGTGGTGGTCAATCGGAACTTTACTAAATCTAGTCTAGCGCGAGTCAAACTCATTGCTAATGATTGAGATCGCGAGGCTTAGGGTACGAAGAAAAATCGTGACAACAAAAAGGCGCGCGAAGGTGCGCGAGGTTATCCACCGGCGCGAGTGGATAAGTGAGGGCTCCGCGTCAAAATTCGCGCGATGCGGATTGTGAACCGCAAGCGGCAGCGGGGGCGATGTCGGAGTGTCGCACAATGAATGAAAAAGAGGCGCCGGAAATCGGCGCCTCGTGTACCAGTTTTCCTTGTTCTTCGGTGCCAATCGGCGATCAGCTAGCTCGCGTTACGCTGATCTTCAGCACGTCATCCATCGATTCGTAGTCGACCTTGACCTTGTCGCCCTTTTTCAGCTCGGCAAGCGTGGCTTCTTTGCCGTTGATGAGGACCTTGGTGTCCTTCTTCAGCTTGAAGACCATCTGGTTCGCCTTGCTGTCGGTTTCGCTTCCATCGCAGCTGGACGTGGATTTGGTCATCGCGACGGTGCGGGCGTCGGCGTTGATCTGCTGCACCTCGCCGCTGGACGTGTTGCACGCCCAGGCGCTGGCGGAAAGCCCGAACCCCATCGCGGCGGCGGCAATTGTTCCGATCCATTTTCGCATGAGACGACTCCCTTCAGATGTGTGGTGTCCCCGCAGATCAGAGGCCGGAAGATTCCGAGCCGTTACCTGACTGCGGGCAACTGCCCACTGATCACATTTCGCAGCGATTTCTAACCAACATTCTGGCGACCCATCTTGCATTCGCAACGCACAAATCCACAAAATCCGCGTAATAATTGACGTAAGCATGGCCCGAGGCCTGTGTTGCGGGACATGTTGATCTCTGTACGAAACTGGACTTCACCGGCGAAGGCCTGATAGGTTACGTTGATGCCTTCGGCGGGGCGAAGATTCCGGGGTAATGTCCGGGCGAGGTAATTTTGGTCCAGGCAGGGCCACACGGCTCGTCGTTGTTATGACGGACCCCTTTGTCGATCTGGAGTCAGCGGAAGGAACAGACTCGATGAGTCGAGCAGTCGATCCGGCCACCGGTGCCGCCCCATCGAACCGGACCTATTCATCCCCAAACGTCTACTCCGCGCCCACGCCGGTGCCGGCGACGGGCTTGGTGCGCGAGACGCTCGCAGGCAAGCACGTCTGCCCGTTTTGCGGAACGCATAATGCGGGCCCGAACGAACCGTGTCCGCGCTGCACGATGGAAGACACCGCCGCCACGCGCCAGGCGACCAAAGCCCGCATCGGCCCGTGGTATGTGTTGCAGGCGCGAAACCCCGCGGCGCCGGGAATGAAATTCTCAACGCTGCTGGCGCTGGTTGGCAAAGGTCAGGTCACGCCGCGATCAGTTGTGCGCGGACCGACGACGCATCAGCTCTGGCGATTCGCCGCCCACGTGCGCGGCCTGAGCCGCGAATTCGGCATCTGCTATAGCTGCGGTGAAGCGGTGGAAAAAGTCGTGCCGATCTGTCCGCATTGCGATCGCACGCAAGAACCACCGGCCGACCCGGATGCGCTGCTCGAGCCGCGCGGCAACGCCAGCGCAATGCTTGGCGGCGTGACCGGAAACAGTCACGGTAGCGCGACGCGTCGGGCCCCGATTACACCGCCCGCACAAACGCCAGCACCAGCGGCGCCGGCGGCGCGTGAATACGAGATTCCGAAAGACCCGCCCGCTCTCGTCACCCCTCGCCTCCCGCGCGGCGAGCACAGCGAGCGGTTACGCGTCTTCAATCAGGAACTGTCCACCACTCGCCCGACTGGCACGTTGGCGCGACGCGACAACCGCGTCTCGGGAATGGATCTAGCCACCGCGTTCCGAAACGATCCCGACGAGATTGACGGCGGCGGCGGTGATTTCCGCCGCGTGGTGGCGGTCCTGTTCCTCATGGCGGTTATAGGTGGCGGCGTTTACTACTATCTCAATCCAAGCGCGATCGGGAAAACGACCGCGTGGTTTCAGGACCGGTTTCAGCAGGCCCGTGCGAAATCCGGCGCTACGAATCCGGACCTCCCGGTTTGGGACAATCGTCCGCCGGCGAAAATCGTGCGACACGACGACGCCGCTGTCGAGACAAACGTTGGATCGGTCGTGACGAATTCCAACTCCAATGTGCCGAAGCTCGATCAGCCGTTTGTGATCCCGTCGTTGCCTGCGCCGAGCACGCAGCCTGTCGTGCCCGAGCAGCTTGCGGCGGCGCGCGAAGTCGAAGCGCAACCCGCGGCGCCGGACGTCAATAAGCAGCTCGAAACTCCGGCCACGCAAGTGGCCGAAGCACCAAAGCAACAAGAGCCGCCGAAGGTTGACGACGCGCCACCGGCAATGAGCGACGATCTTGCCATCAGTTTATCCCGAAAACTCTGGACGCTCGCGCTCGACGCCGAGGGCCGGGGCGACTTCGCGGAGGCGGTGCGCTGCTATGAGGAGATCAAGCAGCTTCCCAAAGTCGCGCATCAGGGCGGGCTGGATATCCGCCTGGCTAACGCAAAGCGAAATCGAGGACGATAATCGTGCGCGATGAGTGAGAACGCGCCGCTGCAATCCGCGATCGCCACCGTGCCCGCCGGACGATGGGCCGTCGGTGTCAGCGGCGGGGCGGACAGCGTCGCACTTCTGCATCTGCTTCACGCGCGATCGGATCTGCATCTGGTCGTCGCTCACCTCAATCACCAAACCCGCGGAACCGAAAGCGACGACGATGCGACGTTCGTACAAGCGCTGTGCGAGCGTTCGAACGTGCCGTGCACGATCGAGCGACGCGACGCGTTGGAAGCGCCGCTGAAGAATCTGCCCGCGAACCCCTCAGCGCGGTTTCGCGCGTTGCGATTCAATCTGTTCAAGGAGGCGGTTGAATCAAACGATCTCGCCGGTGTGATTCTCGCGCATCACGCCGACGATCAGGCCGAGACCGTGCTTCAGCGCCTGTTGCGTGGCGCGGGATATTCATCGCTGGCCGGCATCGCGCAGCAGGGAACGGTGCTCGGTGTCCGCGTGCTTCGACCGCTGCTGGCAGTTCGACGCGAGTCGCTGCGAACGCACCTTGCCGCTTCGAACCAAGCATGGCGGGAAGACGCGAGCAACACGTCGGAGAAATATCTGCGAAATCGATTGCGCGCCGCGTTGAAGGATCGTGACGATCTGACCCACGCGCTGATGGCTCTGTCGCACGCGTGCTGCAATCTGAAAAAGTGGGTTCAGCGCGTCACGCCGAAACTAAACGAAGAATTCCCGACTCGGCGCCTCGCCGAACAGCCCGCAGTCTTAGCTCGGCATGCCGCCTCGCAATGGTTGCGCGATCGCAGCGTGCCGGCTGATCTGATCGATCGCGCGGTCGTCGATCGCCTGCGCGCGATGTGTGCCGATGCCGCGACTGCCGCGCGGCAGCAGTTTCCCGGCGGGACGTTCGTCCGTCGCCGCGCGGGAATCATCTCCGCGAAGTAGGTTGCGTCGCTGCTTTGGCGCGTTCTTCGTAGAGTTGCTGCAATCGACCCGCCGCCTTGTTGCTTGGCCGGATCGTCATCGCACGGTTGAGATATTCCTCCGCGCGATCGAATTCGCCACGCGCGCTCGCGAGGTCGGCGCTCTGGATCCAGATTTCATCATATTCCGGCAGCAGAGCTCGCGCATCCGCGGCGACGCGATCCGCTTCGTCCAGTTTTTTCTCTCTCTGTAACTCCGCGATGAGCAGCATCCGCAACCGGATCGAATCTGGCTGGTGCGCGATGCTGTATTCGTAGAACGATCTTCGATCGTTCCAGCGACCGGCGTACGTGATTGTGCGAACTGAGAAGAGCACGATCACGATTGTCAGAGCGATTCGAAGAGACCTGGATCTGCTCGCGATGATCGCGACGAGGATCAGGAAGAACGCGGATGGGAGGTACATTAGCCGCTCGCCGAAATTCGTACCGATGAGGATCGCGAAGTTGGAGATCAGACCGTACGTGAGCAGCAGTCCGATCAGGCAAAACAGCACGGCGCGCTGTTGTCGTTTCCACGCGGTCAGGATTGCGAAAACGCTCGCGAACGCCGAGACGATTCCGATCCAGAGGTATGGATCGTTCCAACGCACGGTCCATCCGATGACCTTGGAGCCGTAGTCGGGAGAGAGATAAATCGGCGCGATCAGCAGCGCGACGTAATGACCCAGAATGACGAACGGCATAAACCAGCGGTCGACACCCACGCTGCGCACAAGCGGGTTGATTGTCCAATCGAGAAATCCGCGATCCCAGGAGAACTTCAGGATCGACTCGCGAAACACGATGTACCCGGCCACCGACCAGCACACGAGAATGGTCAGCAACAACGCCGGCCGCGAGATGCGACGCGTGCTTCGCGTCGCGTACGAAAGCGTGGCGCCGGGCGTGTGAACTTGATCGCCGTGCTCAGCGCGATTCGATTCCTGCCTCGTCAAAAGCGCCATCGCCAGCAGCATCGGCGGAAGAAGCATGCCTTGTTCTTTGCTGAGGATGGAAAGAGCGAGGCACCCGAAGATCGCGAACACGCGAGCGGTGGTGAGCGGACGGTGCGCGAAGATCACTAGCGCGCCAAGAAATCCCAGCGCGCAGAGCAACTCCGCGCGACCGACGACGTTCGCCACCGCTTCAACATGGATCGGATGAACGGCGAACAATAAGCCAGCGACGTATGCGGCGCTCTGGTCGCCTCGCCCCGTACTCGGGGAGAGGGCTAGGATGAGGGGCCTTCGCGACAGCGAAGGCTCTGCGTTTTTCGTAGGCCCCTCCCCCAGCCCCTCGCCGATTACGGGGCGGGGAGCAAGATCGATCAATCTCCGGGTCAGTTCCGCTACCAGCGCCGCGACGGCCGCATGTAAAATCCAGTTCACCGCGTGATATGGCCACTTCGCTTCATCGCCGTGGATCAGCCACTGGATCGCGTACGTCATCGACACCAGTGGCCGATACAGGTTGTCCACGCCGCCGTTGTAGCTTTCGGTCCAGTATCGCGACCAGGTCGACGGCACGCGCAGCCGTGCGTCGGCGGCGAAGACGTCGAAGTCGTCGTAGACGAATGTTCCGCCCAGTGTGACCGCGTAAACAATTAGCGCCGCCACCGCCGAGGTGATCGCGGGACCGGCGGGATGTCGAAGCGATCGGTTCATGTTGGCGTCCGGCATTCTACTGGTCATACTGTGCTTCGCATGTCTGAGCAGGAGCGCCTCGATCTCGACTCCGCGCGCAAGGCCAACTGGAAACGGTGGGGGCCTTATCTTTCCGAGCGGCAGTGGGCAACGGTTCGCGAAGATTACTCGGCCGACGGGAATTGCTGGGATTATTTTCCGCACGATCATGCGCGGTCGCGCGCGTATCGCTGGGGCGAAGACGGTCTGCTCGGCATGTGCGATCGCGAGTGCCGGTTGTGCTTCGCGGTCGCGCTCTGGAACGGGAAAGATCCGATCCTCAAAGAGCGATTGTTCGGTCTGAGCGGGCCCGAGGGAAATCACGGCGAAGATGTGAAGGAGCTGTATTATTACCTCGACAGCTCGCCGACGCACTCATATTGCAAAGCGCTCTACAAATATCCGCACGCCGAATATCCGTACGCGCGACTGGTTGAGGAAAATCGCAACCGCGGGCGCGGCATGCCGGAGTTCGAGATTCTGGACACCGGTCTGTTCAACGACGGCAAATACTTCGATGTGTTCGTCGAGTATGCGAAGAACTCGCCGGACGATGTGCTGATCAAGATCACGATTGCCAATCGATCGAGTGAAGCAGCATCACTTCACGTGCTGCCGACACTCTGGTTCCGCAATAGTTGGAGTTGGGGCTGCGAACACGAGGGCTGCGAGCCCAAACCGTGGATGCAGCAGACCGGCCCGACCAGCGCGCTGATGAGTCATGCGACGCTGAAGCAATTTCGGTTCGAGGTGGAAGCGCTTAACAAACAAGCGCCGGCGTTGCTGTTCACCGAGAACGAAACGAACACGAAAAAACTCTGGGGCGAAGCCACAACTGGCGGCGACGGCGTGCAATTCGCGAAGGACGCGTTCCACGAATACGTGATCCACCAGAACACGGCGGCCGTGAACCCGAAACAAACCGGCACGAAAATGGCCGCGGTTTACGAACTGAATCTCAAGGCGGGCGAGACGGTGATGCTGCGTGCGCGCCTTTTCGCCGCCAACGAGGTGCCGGCGAAAATGTTCGGCGATGAGTTTGAGAAGGTGTTCCGCGATCGCATCAAAGAGACGGATGAATTCTATCGCACGATCATTCCCGCCAGCCTGAACGAAGACCAATCGCGCGTTTCGCGACAGGCGTACGCCGGGCTGCTGTGGAGCAAGCAGTTCTATCATTCCGTCGTCAAAGATTGGCTCGACGGCGATCCAGATCAACCGCCGCCGCCCGAGCAGCGAAAAAAGACCGGGCGAAATCGCGAGTGGCGGCATCTGTTCAATCGCGACATCATCTCGATGCCCGACAAATGGGAATATCCCTGGTACGCGGCGTGGGACCTGGCATTTCACATGCTGCCGATGGCGCGGGTCGATCCGCAGTTCGCCAAGGAGCAACTCGTCCTGCTCCTGCGCGAATGGTACATGCACCCCAACGGCCAACTGCCGGCGTATGAGTTTGAGTTTTCGGATGTGAACCCGCCGGTGCATGCCTGGGCGGTTTGGCGCGTCTACAAGATGACCGGCAAGCGCGGCGAGCGCGATCATTTATTCCTCGCCCGCTGCTTCCAAAAACTGCTGATCAACTTCACCTGGTGGGTGAATCGAAAAGACGTCGAAGGCAAAAACATTTTCGGCGGCGGATTCCTCGGGCTCGATAACATCGGAATCTTCGATCGCAGCAAACCGCTCCCCGGCGGCGGCTCGCTCGAACAGGCCGACGGCACGGCGTGGATGGCGTTCTACTGCGGAACCATGCTGTCGATGGCGCTGGAGCTGGCGAGCGTCGATCCGGCCTACGAAGACGTCGCCAGCAAATTCTTCGAGCACTTCATCGCCATTGTCGATGCGATCAACTTCCTAGGCGGCACCGGGTTGTGGGACAAGGAAGACGGTTTCTACTACGACCAGCTTCAGGTTGATGGGCACAAGATGCACATCAAAATCCGCTCGCTGGTCGGTGTGATTCCGCTGCTGGCGGTCGAAATTCTGGAGAAGGACACGATCGAAA
>JACMJD010000003.1 GCA_014380825.1 Phycisphaerae bacterium
CAGACGGGGCACGCCTTGCCGAACTTTCCGTGGACGGCGAAGTCGGGGCGGAAGGCGGTCACATCGCCAGGGCCGGGGAATCTGGTGGCGAAATCTGATTTGAGCCGCTCGGTCCACGTCGCCAGCGTGTCGCGCGCGGCGATGAAGAGGCGCTCGATCTCGTCGTCGCTTAAGCGACCGGTGAGCTTCACCGGCGAGAGTCGGGCGGCGTGAAGGATCTCGTCCGAGTACGCATTGCCGATTCCATCGAACATGCGCGGATCGGTGAGTGAACGCTTTAGCGTGTGATTCTCGCGACGAAGTTGTCGCGCGAACGTGTTCGCGTCGATTGCGAACAGATCGAGACCACCGGTGTTCATGCACGCCAAAGCGTGCACGCCGCGGATGACGTGGATCGAGGCGCGCTTCTTTGGGCTTGATTCGACGAGGTGCAGCGTGCCGCTCGAAAGGAGAAAGCTCGCTAGACCGATTTTGCCTGGCGCCTTCGCACCCGTCTTGTCGTCCCAACGGAATCGTCCAGCGATCATCAGGTGAACGACAAAGAACAGCGGCTCCGGTTTCGCATCGTCGATTTCGAAGACGATCCGCTTCCCGATGCGACTCAACCTGACGATTGGATGTCCTTCCGCAGCGTCGACAGGCGGATCGAATGTGCGAAGCACGAATGGGCTGATGACGCGGATGCGCTCGAGCGTTTTCCCGATGATGCGTGGCGCGAGCGCGTGCAGGTACAACGCGATGTCTGGGAGTTCGGGCATGCTCTGCTCCCTCTCCTTGGAAGGGAGAGGGTGGGGGTGAGGGTTGAAGCGCGCTCAACTCGACGCCCGGTTCGCTCGCTAAACGTTCTCTTCAAGCACTCGAGCTTCGACCCTCCCCCAGCCCCTCCCTGCCAGGGAGGGGAGGAAGCCTACGTATCCAACCACGCCGCCAGCAAATCGATGCTCGCCTGCAAGTCGCGCTTGTGGATGCATTCGGTCACCGTGTGAATGTATCGTGTCGGGACGCTCAGCGTCATCGCGCGGAACCCGCCGCGGCTGCGTTGCATCGGGCCGGCGTCCGTGCCGCCTCTTGGGAGGATGCTGAGCTGGACCGGGATGTCTTTTTTCTTCGCGACGGATTCGAATTCATCGATGAGCGATCGATCGGAGATCGTCATGGAATCCATGACGGTCAACGCCGCGCCGTCGCCTTGCTTGGTGACGCGTTCGTCTTCCGGCACGCCGGGGATGTCGACGGCGAGCGTCACGTCGATCGCCAGGGCGATGTCCGGCTCTGCCGCGTACGTTGCGACGCCCGCGCCGCGACAGCCGACTTCTTCCTGCACGGTTGCCGCCAGGATCACCTCGTACTTTGGATTCTTCGCCTTGCGCAATGCTTCGATGACGACGAACGCGGCCACGCGGTTGTCCATGCTCTTTCCGGTGACGCAGTCGCCGATTTCACCGAATTCCTGCACAAGCGTGACTGGATCGCCGATGCGGACTTTCTTCTTCACGTCTTCCGGCTTCAAACACAGATCGACGTAGAACTCGCTGATCTCGGGGATCTTTTTCTTCTCTTCGTCCTTCGCGATATGCGTCGGCCGACCGGATGGATTCATCAGGCCGTACAAGTCGCCGCCGTTGCTTGCCTGCACGCGCACGCGGCGGGCGAAGAGGTTCCGTGTATCGAATCCGCCGACGTTATGAATGCGCAGAAATCCTTTGTCATCGACGTGACGAACGTAGAAACCGATCTAATCCATGTGGCATGCGATGAGGACGCGCTTGGCGTTCGATCCGTTCTTTCCCTTCGGCCGCTTGGTCGCGATGAGGTTCCCGAGCGTGTCGGTCTTCACCTCATCGAACAGATCTTTCGCTTCTTTCTTGAGGATGTCGCGCACCCGCTCTTCGCGGCCGGAGATGCCCGGCGCTTCGGACAATGCTTTCAACAATGCGATGTTCATTCGATCCTTCCCGCTCCAAGACAAAAATTACTTGCTGCCCTGCGCGGCCTTCTCTGCCCAGGCCTTCAACTCGCCTTTCTTTTCCAGGGCGATCATCTCGTCGAGCTCGGGGACCTTGATGCTGGCGTCGGCGGCGCGAAGTTTTTCATACACTTTGATCGCCGACAGCAAGCCGGCGTATGGATCGTCCGCGTTTTTGCCGCTGTCGAGCTGCGCCTTCACGTTGCCTGCGACGAAGGCCGTCGTCAGCACCGGACCCTGCGCATAAGACGGCTTGTGCTGTCGCCAGGTCAGCACGTCTGGCGAGAGCCCGACCAGGCAATCCTCGCTCTCTTGAGCGAATTTGCCGATC
This sequence comes from Phycisphaerae bacterium, assembly GCA_014380825.1. Next base: position 2,298 of record JACMJD010000003.1, read on the forward strand.
GTCTCCGAATCCGCGCCCATGGCCGGTTGGTTCATGAAGCGCTCGACGGCGGCCATAAACTGCGCCTTGTCGAGCTTCGCGTCCGCCGCCGGCGCGGTGGCGGGTTGTGCGAGCAGCAGCGTCATCGAGATTAGAAGTGTCGTCAGCATTGAGTTTCCCTTTCTTCTGCCTACTTCGGGGCGGCCGGATGTTCGGCGAGATCTTTTTGAATTTCCTGGAGCGCGATCACGCAGTACGACGTGACGATGATCGGATTATCTTCCATCCACCGCTTCTCGCCGGCGAAGCTTCCGTCGGGCTTTTGGAGCGACGCGAGCTTGTCGATCAGCTCGACGCGCCAATCGTGCGCGACGCCCTTTTCATCCGTGATCGTCGGCTCATCGTAAGCATTCAGCGCCTTGGCCGCGACTTGGTAGTAGTAGTACAGACCGTGCTGTGCTTGCGTCGGATCGCCGTCGCGCATGCCGGGGTTTTCGTCGAACGTCCAGCGCTTCTGGATCCAACCGACGGCGGCTTTCACGCGCGGATCAGTCTTGCTCACGCCGGCGTAGATCATGCTCTTCAGACCGGCGTAGGTCATCGACCCGTAGCTTCGCCAGAGTTTCTTTCCGTCGGGCCCGACGTATTCGCCCGCTTCGGAGTCGCCGCCGTTTCCGGCGCTGTAGACGAACCCGCCATCGTTGCCGGCCCAGGGCTGGTCGTTTGTCTCGGAGAGATTCTGGCAGCGCGAGATAAAAACCATCGCCGCTTCATAAGCTTTATCGCCGGGCTTAAGACCCGCGTCGTGTACCGCCTGCACTGCGAAGTGGACGTTCGACAGGTCGGGCCGGCTGTGTCGTCCGTATCCCCATCCGCCGTAGAAGTCATTGGATTTGTCTTTTGCTTCTTCGCCTTTGGGTCCGACGTAGCCCTCAGCCCATTGCGTCTTGCGGAGATATTCGATCGCCTTATCGCGCGCGGCCTTCGCCGCCGCATCATCCGAAGCCGAGAGGGCGCTGACGGCGATCGCGGTGTTGTACGTTTGCAGCATGTCCTTATAGATGCCGCCGTCCGGTTGCTGATAGCTGAGCAGTTTGTCGAAACCCTTCTTCACGGCCGCGTTGCTCGGCCCGTAATTCGGATCGACCGCCAAGCCTTGAACGACCAGCGCCGTGATGCCCGGCGGCTCACGATCGGCGCGCTGCCAGCCGCCATCGGGTTGCTGCTGCGAGACGAGGAACTTTTGCGCCTTGTCCAAAGTCGCCTGATCTCGTTGCTGATCTCGTCGATTGCGGCGACCACCGCATTCGACGAGATCAGCAACGAGATCAAAAATCGCTTCATAAAGTCATCCTTGGTTTGTTGCGGACACAATCGACTATACGTCACTCGCCGTTTTGTTTCATGCGGCGTTTGATCCGCTCTTCCAGCGCTTCCAGCTCTTTCCGCTGAATTTCCAACCGCTCGCGCCGCTGCTGCAACTCGGCGGCGTATCGCACATCCGGCGGATCCTGATGCATGTGAGAGTAGGGGACTTTGTAATCCTCGGGCAACACCTCAATCCCCTTAGGCGGCGGATCGCGCCACATCTC
>JACMJD010000759.1 GCA_014380825.1 Phycisphaerae bacterium
TCGGCGGACGTGAGCGCGGCGGCGGATTCGTTCTCGTCGCGCTCGATGAGATCGAACTCGCGCATCTCCGCCGGCGCCTTCACCGTCGGCGGCGAGTATCGCCCTGCGAATAGCACCGAACGCCGATCGTCCTGCATTGCGCGAATTCCGAAGAAGCTGGCGGCAGCGCCTTTGCCCATCTCGTCGTGCGAACGATTCAGCTTGTGCGTGAGCCGCGGGATTACCACTTCCTGATCCGCCAGCAGCAACACGTTGAGCACGAGCGACGCGATGATGATCGGCGTGGCGATGCGCAGCAGCGGCACGCCCGCCGCGAGCGTCGCGGTGAGCTCGTTGAAGCGCGACATCCGCACCAGGGTAAACGCCGCCGCCACCACTGCGATCACGCCGCTGAGCTGCGCGTAGATGTAAAAGATCTGATAGAAGTAGTAATCCCAAATCACATACAGCACGGCCAGGAACGAAGCGCCGCCGCCAGCGCCGGTGCCGTGCGTTTGCACTTCGATCAGCTCGTCGAAGTTAAACACCAGATCCAGGACGATGTACAACCCCAACAGCACCATCAGGCTGATGAGGTAGTTCTTGAGGAACGAGACGAGAACGTAGCGGTCGAGGATCTTCATAGAGGGTAGAGTTCAGAGTTCAGAGTGCAGAGTTCAGGAAATGCAGAATGCCCGCGCTTTCCTGAACTCTGAACTCTCTCACTGCCTTTGCAATCTCCCCAGCAGGATGACGGCCAGTATCGCGACGATTACGTTTCCTGCCCAGATCATGTAGATGCCGAACTCCAGTGGGTTTTGAAAATTGCGGATGTCCCACGGCACGCTCTCGGCGGTGTGCTGGCCGGTGATGATCAGCAGGATGCACAGGCCCGCAGGGATCACGCTGATCGCGAAGGCGCTGAGGAAATTTCCGCTGCGGAACATCATGCCTAAGGCGCATCCGACCAGCACGAGCACCCAGCACGCGATCGCGAACGATGCGCGGGCGTGGATCTCGCTCTTAATGCCGTTGGTCAGCTTGATCCAGTTTCGATCGAAGGCCATGTTGCGATCGTTCGCTGGATTGGTCGTGGAATAACCGCTGCCCGGGCGGCGATAATCTTCGACACGTTTGTTCATCATCTCAACGAGGTCGGTTGGCATCGGCACGGAGACCGGCCGCAAGAACCGCGTGCGCGGCGTGATGGTCTTGCCGGATTTCACGCTCGCATCCGCCAGTTCGATCTCCAGTGCGATCCAGTAATCCGGCAGCCCGTCCTGGGCGATCGCCATCGTCGGCGTGGCGCGAACGGTGATCTCGCGCGCCGTCGCCTCGAGCCCTTCGCTGCGATTCGTTTGACGCAGCCGCGGGAGACGTTGCCCCGGCGCGGATGCTGGCGCGGTCGCATCGCCTTCGAGCGATCCGATGATCAGCCGCTCGCCGCGAACTTCAACTTTTGCGTCGCCGCGCTCAAGCACGTAGCTTTCAGTCGCGCCTTTGAACGTGAATGCATGGTCGGCGGAGTTCAGCGCGTCCTCGATCCGGCGCAGATAACCGTCGCGCTGATCCCGGCGGATGAATTCATTCAACTGCTTCTTCATGCGCTTCGACTTGTCCGGCCTGGCCAGCAGCTCGCGCAGGCGATGCCATTCCATGAACTTGGTGTTCTCGCGCACGGGCGACTCGATCGGGTCGGGATAGAAACTGGTGCTGTCGACGCTCACCTGGAGCGCATCTTCCTTCCCGCCACGCGTGCGGCGAGGCAGCTTCATCCCGCCATCAAGCTGGGCGCGCATGTAGAGGTCGCCGGTGGAATCATCCTGTGAAATGTAGGCGGTGGCTGAGCGCGCCATGTAAAAATCGGTCGGCGCCTGCACGCGGTTCTTGTCTTTGTCGGTCTGTTCGTATCGGACGAAAACCGGCGCGTTGAGTTTGACGCGCTGTTCGCGCGGGTGCTGCGGATCCTCCGGCAGCACCGTTGCCTGCTGCGCAAAGATGGTCAGCGGCGGCCCGCCCGGCTGGGCCATCTCGATGCGGTGGTTGCGCTCGATCTGGTTCTGCACGAGCCGCGCGATATTCGAGTAAATCACCTGTTCAACTTTGAGCGAGAACTTGGGCACGATGAAGAACAGGAAGACAAAGCTCACCACGGTAACCAACCCGCCCAGCACGATCGCCGGTGTGGCGACCGACAGCGCGCTCACACCGGCGGCGCGACAAGCGGTAATTTCGTTATCCGCCCCGAGCCGGCCATACACCATCGTCGTCGCGAACAGAGCCGCCACCGGCAGCGAATACGTCGACATCGCCGGCCAGAAGTAGGTCAGCATCTTCGCGACCTGGCCCGGCTCCAGACCATGTTCGGTAAGCGGCTTGAGCAACCCGCCGAACGTCATGATTCCCGTGAGCACGCCCGAGGCGAGCAGGAAGATCTTGATCAGGTCCTTGAAGATGTACCAGAACAGCGTGCGGCTCATGCGAGGTGTGCGGATGGTACAGGAGACCCGCGCAGTCTCCCAGCGTCGCCGCGGATCAGAAGGATTTCTGACGCGGGACGTCGATGCATTTGCGACGCCGCCAGCGGCGGGAATAAACTGCGTTGCGTGCTCACACACGTTCGATCACTGACGTCCCGTCTGATCGATTTCTGCTACCCGCGCGTCTGCCTCGCGTGCGAGCAGCCGATGGAGGAATCGTCGACGAACCCGCTGTCTCTCTGCCATGACTGCGCCGTTATGCTGGCCTCACTTCAAGCGGCGCCGTTTTGCGATCGATGTGGAATGCCGGTCGTCGAGATCGATGACCCGTGCGCCCATTGCCTTGGTGAAGGTGTTCCACACTTCGAGCGAGTCACCCGCCTGGGCGTGTTCGACGA
>JACMJD010000760.1 GCA_014380825.1 Phycisphaerae bacterium
TACCCGCCGTCATGCGCGGCGCATTTGCCCATGCGTCGGGCGGATTTCTACCCTCTCGCAAACGGGAGATTCAAAGTGTTGTTTCGTCGCGGTTCCGCTGCTACGCCTCGCCATCTTGGCGTACTGTCACGCACCCTTGCGATGACCATACCTTGGCTGGCCGCGCCCGCGCAGGCCGGCATCATCACGTACATCAACGCACTGAGTGGCAATGTTGGTCGCGGGGGCGCGCTGAACGACGCTGGCGTTGTCGTGGGCTTCTCAACAGTGGCGTCGGGCCAGCCACGCGCTTTCGTTTACAACGGAAGCACCGTGGTTGATCTCGGAACCTTTGGCGGCATCCAGAGTGGTGCGAGAGCTGTCAACAACGCCGGTATAGTCGTTGGCCATTCCGCTACTCCTTCGGCGTTGCGCGCGTTCCGCTACTCTGGCGGAAGCCCTCAAGACATCGGCACGCTCGGCGGTGTAGGCGCCAGCGCGCATGGCATTAACGATTCCGGCGTCATCGTGGGAGCAAGCACGACGGCGTCGGGGCAATCACATGCATTTAAGTATGTGAACGGTCTCATGACGGACCTGGGCACGATGGGCGGTGGTGCGATCAGTGTCGCGATGGATGTGAACGCGAGCGGCGTCATCGTGGGCGGCGCTCGCCAGGCATCCGGCGGCGACCGCGCCTTTCGTTACACCGGTAGCTCGATGATAGATCTCGGTACGCTTGGCGGCGCCACCAGTTTTGCAGAGGCCATCAACGATGCCGGCAAGATCGTCGGTGGCGCTGCGACCTCCGTTGGTGCGACGCACGCCTTCGCATATGTCGGCTCCGGCATGGTTGACTTGGGCACGTTGGGAGGATCGACCAGTCGCGCACTGGACGTGAGCGCGAGCGGCACGGTCGTTGGCGTGGCCCGAGATTCTGGAAACACGGAATACGCGGCGCTATGGCGCGCCGACAACTCAATCGTGAACTTGGACACGTGGTTGGATCTGGTGGATGCGGTTGAGGGACCGAAATGGACACTCTTTGAGGCCGAGGGCATCAATAACAATGGATTCGTCGTTGGCTCTGGCTTCTACAACGACGGGCCTGGTGGCTTGGCTGATGGTACCCGTGCCTTCGTGTTGGACACCTCAAGCCTGACGATACCCGAGCCCGCCGCCGCGGCACTGATGGCCCTGACGCTCGCATCCGCGTTACGAAATCGTCGGCGATGATGGGCTGCGAACCTCGGCTGATTCCTATCGGTTGATCCGTCCAATTCTGAAACTGGTTTGGCAAGTTATCGACCTCTGACCGCGCGCACGATCCCTAACCTCTTCACGAATCACGGCGGATGACGCCTCTGCGAAGCCGCGGCCATTCTCTTACTGTTGTCCTCGGTGTCTTCCAAGCATCTGTGATCACCGTGCTCTTTCGCGATTCGCTTTCCTACGCGGGTCGTGTCCTTATAATGCGAAACGGACTTGGAACCGACCTTTGGAAGGAGCCGTGACGCGTGGCGAAACGATCGCAGTTGGCCGAAAAATTGAGTGAGCTGAAGGATCGCATCGCCTCGGCGTGCGCGAAGGCGAAGCGCGATCCGAGCGAGGTGACGCTCATCGCCGTCACCAAGACCGCCGCGCCCGAGCAGATCCGCGAGCTGCTTCAGCTTGGCGTGGGCGACCTCGGTGAGAGCCGAGTGCAACAGCTCACGCAGCGCGCGATGCAGCTCAACGAGTTCCACCAGCGCCGCGTGCAGCACGGCGACGCCACCGTCGCGCAGAAGCTCCGCTGGCACATGGTCGGCCATCTTCAGCGCAACAAGGTGAAGCAACTGCTGCCGGTCGTGTCGCTGATTCACAGCGTGGACTCGCTGCGATTGGCCGAAGAGCTCGACATCGCCGCGGCGAAGATCGAGAAAAAGCAGCCGGTGCTGTTGCAAGTGAACGCAAGCGAGGAACAACAGAAATACGGCGTTGCCGTCGGCGCGGCCGTGCACCTGGCGGAGCAAATCGATTCGATGCCGAACTTGCAGATGATGGGCCTGATGTCGATGGCGCCGCTCGGCGCCGATGAATCGGTCATCCGCCACGGCTTCGCGCGCTCGCGCGAGATCTTCGAAGAGATGAAGTGGCACAAGATCGGCGCGAACTCATTGAAACATTTGAGCATGGGCATGAGCGAGGACTTCGAAGCGGCGATCGAGGAAGGCTCGACGATGATCCGAGTGGGAACGGCGCTGTTTGGAGGGAAGGCGGAACAGTTCGAGGACGAAGATTGAACGCGAAAATCCGAACATCGAAACCCGAAATCCGAAACAGATCCGAATGACGAAAATCGAATTTCGGATGTCGGGCTTGATTCGGATTTCGAGTTTCGGATTTCGGATTTCCAGGCATTAATGCCGCAGCTGGATTTCTTCAACTTCTTCCGCTACGCCCTCGGCACGATCGTGACGATCTATGCTTCGATCATCACGATCCAATCGCTCTGGGGCTGGTACCTCTGGCTGAAAGGTGAGGACCGATACATCGGACTGCTCCGCCGATATTTGATCGTTCATGGCCTGCGGCTGCGGTTCGGTTCGTTCTGGGGCGATGTGATCATCTGCCTGCTGTTGTGCGTCGCGTTTTTCATGCTTTGGCACGCGCATGGTTTGATTTACGATCTGGAGCAGCGCGTGCAGGCCAATCGAGAGGTCGCGCAGAAAATCGCGAATGTCCACGAGCAA
>JACMJD010000761.1 GCA_014380825.1 Phycisphaerae bacterium
CACTTCGGGAGCATTCGGAACTGCCCGAAGAGACGATCGAGATCATGGTGAAGATCAAGCTCGAGCTCGTCGGCCTGCGCGAACATTCGGACAAGATGCCGTCGGAGCTGTCCGGCGGAATGAAAAAGCGCGCGGGCCTGGCTCGCGCGCTGTCGCTCGATCCGAAAGTGCTGTTTTATGATGAACCGTCGGCGGGCCTGGATCCGGTCACTAGCGCGGAGATCGATCAGCTGATCATCAACCTGAACAAGCAGCTGGGCGTGACAAGCGTCGTCGTGACCCACGAGATGGACAGCGCGTTCCGCATCGCCGACCGCATGGTGCTGCTGGATCGCGGCAAGTTCATCATCAGCGGCACGCCGCAAGAGATGCGCGACAGCAAAGACCCGCTGGTGTATCAGTTCATCAACGGTTTAGCCGAAGGCCCGCTGACCGATCGACGACGAGCGGGCGGGTACGAGAGCGACCTGTTGGCGGAAAGAATGTAAGGGAGAGGTTAGAGGTCAGAGGGTAGAGGGTAGGATAAGCAGTATTGCATTTCCTACCCTCTACCCTCTGACCTCTACCCTCTGAACTCTATGGCAAGCGAACGCAATTCCCTCAAGGCCGGCCTGTTCATCGTCATCAGCGTGGCGATGATCGTCGCTATCGTGATCGGCATCAAAGGTCTGCGGCGATTCATCGAGCCGTCGCAGCGGCATCAGGTGCGATTCACGCTGTCGGACGACATCGGCGGGCTCGCCGACGGAGATCCGGTGCGCATTGGTGGGGCAAACGTGGGCACCGTGCGCGATATCGAGCTGGATACTGATTCGGACAATCCGGGAATCGTCATCACCTTTGCGATTCCCAGAAAATTCAAGATTCATAAAGACGCCGTCCTCACGGTTCAAAGTAATCTGACCGGCGTGAGCGTGTTGAACTTCGAATCGCTGGGCGGCGGGCAGATGCTGGTCGAGGGTGAAACGCTGGCGGGCAAGCCCGGCGCATCATTCTCCGCGCTGGCGGCGGTCGCAACCGCAATGTTTGGCGACGCGCGAACGACCACGCTGCCCAAGGTGAACACCGCGCTCGACAAAGCCAGCAATACCATCGACGTCTACAAAGGCACCGGCGAGAACGCGACCGAGCTCGTCAAATATCTTCGCTCGAAGATCGATCCGGTCATCGATCGCTACAACGCGGTGGCCGACAAGGGCGCGTTCGCGATGAACGAGATCGGCTCGCTGTTCGGCGACACCAAGGCGGACATCCGCGGCACGATGTCGAACCTGAACACCGCCACCGGATCGCTCAAGGAACGCATGCCCGGCATCCTGGAAAAAGTGGACGGCACGCTGACCAAGATTTCCGTCGCGCTGGATGACACAAACGCGGCGCTGGCGGACATCAAGAAGGTCGCCGAGAACACGCGCGACGCGACGGGCTCGGCTAGGTCGATTCTCACGACCAACCGCAGCCGGATCGACGCGATGATCGTGTCAGCCAAGACCGCGGCGGATAACCTGAAGTTCGCGACCGCGGAAATTCGCCGCAGCCCCTGGCGATTGCTCTACAAACCCGCGGCGAACGAAATGGCGAATCTGAATCTGTACGACTCCGCGAGGCAATTTGCCGACGGCGCCGGCTCGATGTCGGATGCCGCCGAGGCATTGCGCGATGCATTGAAAGACCCGGATGCGCAGCCCGAACGGATTCAGAAACTCGTGAACGATCTGGACGAGAAGTTCCAGACGTTTAACAAGGTAGAATCGGAGTTGTGGAAGCAAGTAAAGGAATAAGACAGTGTCGATTGCGGATTGCGGAATGTCATGAATGAATCGACTTCCGATCAATCCGCGACTCGACTGAGCTCGTCGAAGTCAATCCGCGATCCGCAATCGCCGATGCGCTGGAGCCCAAAGCGCATCGGCTGGCGCCTCGGTCGCATTGTCGGGCTGATTTACCTGGGACTGTGCATCTTGCTGTTCGCGTTTCAGGATTACCTGATCTTCCCTGGCCGAAATACGCAGGGTGCGAAACACGCGGTGATCCGCGAATCCACCGAAGGCCATTACGAGCTGGTTCGCCTCACCACGTCGCGCGGCGATAAGACCGTCGCGTATTTCGGCTCCGCGCAGGATGCGAATGGCCAGCGTCGCGCCGACGCGTCCGCTCAACCGACGATGCTCTTCTTCTACGGCAACGGCATGTGCCTGTCCGACTGCATCGGGCTGGTGCACAGCTTCCAAAAGTTAGGTATCAACGTGTTGGGCGCCGAATACGTCGGCTACGGCATGAGCACCGGCAAGTCGTCCGAAACCACGCTTTACGAAACCGCCGACGCGTGCTGGGATCATCTTCAGACGCGAACCGACATCGACCGCAACAAGATCATCCTCGCCGGCTGGTCGCTCGGCGGCGCGGTTGCGATCGACAGCGCCACGCGTCGCCCGGCGATCGGTCTGATCACGTTCAGCGCGTTCACCTCGATGAACACGATGGCGCGGAGAACGGTTCCGTGGCTGCCGACGTCGCTGATGCTTCGCCATCGCTTTGAAAACCTTGAGAAGATCCGCCGGATCAGGTGTCCGATCTTCATCGCGCACGGCACGCAGGACCGCATCATTCCGTTCGAGATGTGCGGCGAACTAGCGCGGGCCGCGAAGCGCTCGCCACGCGTGACGACGATCGCGCTCGATTCCGATCACAACGATGTCTTCGAAACGCAGGAAGCGGTGTACGAACCGCTCCAGAAGTTCATCGATTCGCTGTGGTGATTTGTGGCATGGGCGTCGTGCCCGTGCGGCTTGAGCCGCGAGAGCGCGGGCGGGACGCCCACGCCACTCAAAGCGTGGACGCATTGACCTGATGCACCGTCGC
>JACMJD010000762.1 GCA_014380825.1 Phycisphaerae bacterium
AATGGAACATTGCAAATCTCAAATTCGTCTCAGTCGTTCAAATCTTGTCCAGCATCATCGCGGCCAGCAGCAGCGGGAGGTAAATGATCGAGGCGAAGAACAGTTTGCGCGCGTCGACGCGTGTGCCGCCGCCGGTGGCGCAGGAGATAGCGAAGCTCAGGAACGCCAGTCCCAGCAGCAACGCGGCCGTGAAATATGCGGGACCGGCGATGCTCAACTGCACGGGCATCAGGCTCACGGGAATCAGCGCGGTCGCGTAGAGCACCATCATTCGGCCGGTGATCGGCATGCGCGGGTCTTGTTCAACCGACGGCAGCATCTTGAACCCGCCGGCGCGGTAGTCGTCGCGATAGAGGATCGCAATCGCCAGGAAATGCGGCATCTGCCAGAAGAAAAGGATGCTGAACAGCGCGATTGCCCCGGGCGAGACCGCGCCCTGCGCGGCGGTGAAGCCCATCATCGGCGGGATGGCGCCGGGGATCGCGCCGATCACCGTGTTGAGCGTCGTGAATCTTTTCGCGGGCGTGTAGACCGCAAGGTACAGCGCGATCGTTGCGAAGCCGAGCAGGGCGGTGAGCGGGTTCACCAGCGTGTAGAGGTATGTGACGCCCGCTAAGCCGCAAGCGGCACCGAGTATTGTTGCTTCGGTCGGCGAGATGCGACCGGCGGGGATCGCGCGGTTTCGAGTGCGAGGCATCAGCGCATCGCGGTCGCGCTCCACCACCTGATTGATCACCGCAGCGGCGGCCGCGCAGAGCGCGGTGCCGATGATTGCGTGGAAGAGAATTCGCCAGTCGGTTGCGCCGGATTTGCTGGCGAGCAAAAAGCCCACCATCGTCGTGATGACGACGAGGAAGTTCATTCGCGGCTTGGTGAGCTCGTACAGATCGCTCAGCCACGACGGGCGAACCGCAACGCGCGACGAGGTCCCCATCGCGGGTGCATTCAGCTCGACAATGTCCGTGGCGGGTTTCATCTCACGTTATGCGGTCGCCAAATCGAATCCGAATTTCGCTTCCGAGCAAGTTGTTGAACTGACGGTTCGAAACGAGAGCGAATAACAGCGCATCGCGCGAACGGTGAACACGACGGTCGTCGCCAGCACTAATGCACCGGTCGCGACGTGGGCGCTGGCGATGTCCGCGGGCTTGCGCATGAGGACGGTCAGCACGCCAAGCGTGATCTGCAGCAGCAGCAACGCGATCAGTGCGAGCGCGGGTCGCAGGAGCCATTGGTTCGAGCGGAACTTCGCAAGCGCGAGCGCGATCAGTCCGATCAGGAGGATCGAGACGACGACCGCGCCAACGCGGTGCGCGAAGTTGAGCCAGAGATTTCCCAGCGTCACGGGATCAAGATGATAGGTCCAGGCGCGTTGCTGGTTGATCGTGTTGAGTCCGTTTGCGCTCGTTGGAGGAACCAGTTGTCCGTACGCGAGCGGGAGATCGGGGATCGCGAGTCCGGCTTTCTCGTGTCGCATGACGGCGCCGATCACGAGCTGTGCAAAGACCGCGAAAACGCAAGCGGCGGCGAGAGTGGTTAAGCGACGACCACGGGTTCCGTCAGTCGCGCGCGACAGGTCGGGCGCTTCAATCCAACGTCGCGAGGTGACGACTGCGACGATACTCGCGAGGCAGAAAAACGCTTGCGCAAAGCACGCGTGGACGATCGCTAAATCCAAGTTCACGAATACGACGCGGAGTCCACCAAGGACACCTTGCAGGATGACCGCGCCGAGAACAATCGTTGTGAGCCAGCGCACCCAGCGCCGCGATTCGAGCTTCCATGCAGCGATCGTCAGCGCGATCGACAGCATTCCGACGACCGTGCCCATCAGGCGGTGCGTGTGCTCATAAAAAATCCCGCCGACCCACTTGCTCGGCGGAAAGGTGAACATGTTGTAGCCGTAACTGTTCGGCCAGTCGGGCACGCTCATGCCGGCGCCGTGAGAGGTGACCAGGCCGCCCATGAAAATGAGCGGAAACGTCGCGATCGCGGTGAGGAGCGCGAGGCGATGGAGGGTCGGGCTGTAACGCGTGTCGGACATTTGAGAGTTCACAGGTCAGAGTTCAGGTCAGGATGCAATTCCTGAACTCTGCCCTCTGAACTCTGGTTCAGTGCTTGACGACCAGCTTCTCCGCGCCTTCCACGTACCGCGTCTGCGGAAGGAAATCTTCCTCGACCAGCGGCGAGGCGTATTCGTATGGTCCGTGATAGACGATCGGAACCTTCTCGAAGTTTCCGTGCGGCGGAGGGCTTTCGGTCTCCCATTCGAGCGTCGTCGCGTTCCACGGGTTGCGGCCGGCCTTCTTGCCCCAGAGGAAGGAGCCGATGAAGTTGACCGCAAACAAGATCTGGAACAGGCCAAGCGCGAAGGCGCTGTAGCTGATGAACTGATTCATCGGGAGGAAATGCTTGAACATGTTGTACGCGTGAGGATCGTGAACGCGGCGCGGCATCCCGCCGATGCCAAGGATGTGCATGGCGAAGAACGTTCCGTTGAAGGCGATGAACGAGCCCCAGAAATGGATGTAACCCATTTTCTCGCTCATCAGCCGGCCGAACATTTTGGGGTAGTAATAATAGATCGCGCCGAACAGGCCGAACATCGTGCCGCCGAACAGCACGTAGTGGATGTGGGCGACGATGAAGTAGGTGTCGTGGATATGCACGTCCACCGCGGTGCTCGCCATGAAGATGCCCGACAGCCCGCCGATCACGAACATGCTGACGAACGCCAGCGCGTTCCACATCGCCGTGGTGAACTGGATGTTTCCGCCCCACACCGTGCCCAGCCAGTTGAAGGTTTTGATCGCGCTGGGCACAGCGATGAACATCGTGCTGACGGCGAACGTCGTGCCGAGCGTCGCGTTCATGCCGCTCTGGAA
>JACMJD010000763.1 GCA_014380825.1 Phycisphaerae bacterium
CGTTGAAACGACCGTGGAATCGCGGCCACTCGCGTCGCAATCAGTCGAGGACACGTCATCCGCCGCGAGCGCGGCCGCAGACAATGCGGATGCGCATGAGACGACAGCAACGTAGACGCGGCGGCTTCGTCGTCGCTGCATCCACGTCGCCATTAAACCGGCCAACGACGCGGCGGCGGTCGTTGGCTCGGGCGCAAAACTCACTTCCATGTTCTCGTACCAGATGAAACCGTTGACGATGCCGTTACCGGTTGATCGGATGCGCGAGAACGGGATGTCGGATTCCCAGCCGTTCCACGTCCAGTGCTGCGCGTTGACGGGCACGTTGGCGACCAGGGTGGCCAGCAGTGCATCGTTCGCATCGTAAAACTGAAGCGTCGAGTCGCTCGCGCCGCTGTTGTTCTCCCAATATCCGCCAAACCGAAACGCGGGCTGATCGAATGTCCAGTCGACGATGCCAAGCTGGCCGACCATCCAACCAGAGACCGCCAGGACTTGATCGCCGATGAAATTGGAGTTGGTTTCGACCTTGATGGCGCCGCCGTCGCTGAGCATGTGGATGTCGGCGCGTCCGCCAAACACCGGCAGGTTCAGTTCCGCCAGCACGGTGGTGTACTGATCGAAGTTGTCGTGAAATTCCCCGGTGAACGGCGCGATCGGCGTGACAGCTCCGTGCCCGATGCCGCTGACCAACAAGCTGCAGACCACCGCCGCGATGCAAGCGTACATCCTCATTGAAGCACCTCCCGTGGTGTGCATCGCACGATACCTATTGACGATAGGTATTGTCAATGCGAACTGAAAAACTTACGCGTGCAGGATCGGCACGCGCCGGCCCTGAAGCAGGAAGCGGAGGGACGTGTGAATGATGAAGACCGCCAGCGGCAGACTCAGGCGCGCTGCGTCCCAGCCGTAGCGTTGGAAATACTTCACGCCCCCGGAGAAAACGCATTGCACCAGATCGAGCTTGAGTGCCCCGCCCGCCAGCGCTAGCGTGAGGCATGAGATGAACGCGAACGAGATCGGGCAGCGGTACATCATTGCCAGCCGGCAGAAATACAGCGCGACCACGGACGTCACGCCATACGCTGCCAGATAGAATGCGTGATCGACCACGGCGACGAACGTCGAATCCAGGTAGTGAATGTTGAATCGCCGCTGCACGTACACGTAAGTCAGCCTGCCAGCAATCGCGATCGCGTATGCCAGCACCACTGCGATCGGCACGGGAAAGAGTGCGAACGTGAGGAACGGGTGACGATGAACGAACGATTCGTGCTCGCGGCGGGAGATGATCGCTTCAAACAATTCATTGGCGTCGCCGAGGCGGGATTGCGCTTCTTTTATCGCGGCCGGCTCTGTGATGCCACTGCTCAGGCAATCATTGAACGCGCAATAAAAGTGATCGGTAAGCTCCGCGCGCACGCGCGCGACATATCGCAGCGCCAGCCCATGCCGTCGAAGCCGGCGACACAGTTGTTCAACCAGTTGAGGCTTCACCGGCCTGGCCTCCGACATTTCCACCCAATTTCCCACCCAGAACATTCCGCACGGCCTGTGTGATTCTCATCCATTCGCCGCTGGATTGTTGCATTCGCCGACGTCCGGCGCTGGTCAATCGATAATAAACGCGTGGCCGACCGTTTACTGTCGTCCGTTTGGTGGCGAGCAGCCGGACGCGCTCCAGCGAATGCAAAATCGGGTAGACGATTCCTTCGCCGAAATCGAGCATTTCGTTGGTCGATTCGCGGATCGCATTGACGATCTCGTAGCCGTACATTGGCTTTTGCGCCAGCAGCCGCAGGATCAACAGCTCCGGCACGCCGTTGAGATACGATCCGGACTTTCGTTCGGGTTTCATTCGACTCCGATGGTAACAGGCCGCGATACCTATTGTCACGTGGTATTTGGCAATTGTGGACAACCGACAAGCGTTGTCACGCTGAGCCGTACACGGCGAAGCATCTAGCCTCACGCGTCCGGCCAGATCCTTCACGGAGTACCGCTCAGGATGACAGTGCTTACGGTAAACTGCCGCTCATGCGGCGTCGTTTCCCACTCACCGGCTGGCTCGGTCTGGCCATCATCCTACTCTGCGAAATCTTCCTCTTCGCCGACGTCGCGATCTCGCAGCGCGGCGCGGTAGAAACGGCAGATCAAGTCACCGAGATCCTGCGCAATCGCCCCACCACGCTTTTCGCGAAAACCGCTCGCCTAGTCGCGATCAACATGACCGCGTTCGTTTGGGTCGGGTACTTGTTGCTGCTCGAAGGAGTCCTCACCGCCCAGCAAGGCCGCAGCCCGGTGCGGGCTCGGCCACATCATTTCTGGCTGCTGTCTCTGGCATCTGTGTTCATCTGGTGCGTGTTCGATGCGATCAATTTTCGCCGCGGGATGCGCGCGTGGGAATACATCGGCATTCCGCACCGCTTCGAAGATCGCATCATTGCGTACCTGTTCGCGTTCGCCGCGATCGTGCCGAGCATGCTGATGAGCGGCCAGGTGCTGCTGAACTTCGGCCTGTTCGATCGCCTGCGCGGGCGCGCGTGGGAATTATCGAACGCCGGGTGGTGGATGATCATCTTCGCCGGCGCGCTGATGTGCGCCTGGCCGCTGCTTGATCCGCGGCCGATCACCAACCTCACGCTGTGGATGAGCCTCGTTTTCTTCCTCGATCCAATCAACCTGAAGCTAGGCCGGCCAAGCTTGCTGCGCGATTGGCAGAACGGTTGGTACGGTCGTACCGCCGCCCTCTTCGCGGGCGGGCTCGTCTGCGGGCTGTTGTGGGAATTCTGGAACTACTGGGCGCTGGCGAAGTGGGTCTATCACCTGCCCTTCCTTGGCCCGCTCGAGCACGTGCGGTATTTTCAGATGCCGGTGATCGGCCTCGTGGGCTTCATCCCGTTCGGCGCCGAATGCTGGGTGATGTGGCAGACGATGCGAATTCTGTTCGACGGATTAGCCGAGCAACTTCCGGACGATATGTGCCTGCTGTAAACAGAGAACACACTTATGCGAAAACTCCTGCTGCTTTCCTCCATTGTACTTTTGACCGCCTCCACCTCGATCGCTCGCCAAAATGCCGGCGTCGTGCTGACGCGCGAGCAGGTGGATGCCATCGTTCAGCCGTTGGTGGACGATGGAAATGCTCAGTCGATCGTCGTCGGAATCATCGATTCCAGTGGCACGCACGTGTACGGCTACGGCAAGATCGCCAAAGAGATCGATCGCGCGCCCGATGGTAAGACCGTCTTCGAAATTGGCGGCCTCACCACGCCGCTTACCGGAA
>JACMJD010000764.1 GCA_014380825.1 Phycisphaerae bacterium
GCCCCACCAGGCGCGAATTACCCTCGTGTCCCCCCCCGGTGTGCGGGGGGCCACCCCGCCCCACGCGGCGGGGCTACACGAATTCGAACTATCGCAGGCTTTCTAAATACCGTCCGTGTTTCCCCGCGTTGCGGCGCTTGAGGAAGTCCAGGATTTGTCGCACGTGTTGCGGCATCTGGCCGTTGTAGCGCCCTTCGAGTTCGGTCACGGCGACTGATTGCGGCTTTCGGCGGCCGAAGAGGCTGCGGGTCGCTTCTTCCAGGCCGGCGATTTGTTGCTCGGTGAAACCGGCGCGCTTCAAACCCACGCCGTTCAAGCCGCGGATTCGCGCGTCGTCGGAGACCTTCACGAACGGCGGGATGTCATGATGGATGCGCGCGTAGCCGGCCACGTACGAATAGCTGCCGATCGTGACGAACGCGTTGATCCCGACGCCGCCGTTGAGGATGACGTGGTCGCCCACCACGATGTGGCCGGCGATCATCACGTTGTTCGCCAGCACGCATCCGTCGCCGATCTGCGCGTCGTGGCCGATGTGGCAGTTCACCATTAGCAGGTTGTCGGAACCGACGCGCGTCACGCCGCCGCCGTTGATCCGGCCGCCTTGCTCGGTGCCGGTGTGGATCGTGACGACTTCGCGGATCTGGTTGCGATCGCCGATCTGCAGGCCGGTCGCTTCGCCTCTGTATTTCTTGTCCTGCGGCGCGCCGCCGATCACGCTGTGCGGATGGAAGACGTTGTCGCGGCCGATCGTCGTATGGCCGGTGACGACGACGTGGCTGAGCAGTTTGTTGCCGGTGCCGAGGATCACGTCGGAACCCACGACGCAGAAGGGCCCGATCTCGCAGCCTTCGCCGATGATCGCGCGCGGATCTACAACCGCCAGCGGCGAGATGCGCGTACCGGCCTTGGGCTTGCCGGAGCGGAAGGGGAGAACGGAAGTCAGGGCATCAGTCGCACGCGTGAATGCATTCATCATTCGGCGCTCGGGGACTTGTGGATCCGGAAGAGGTTGTTCGCCCGCGTTCAAGTTTGCGTTATCACCTTAGCAAGCGGCGCTTGCCGATAAAAAGATGCTACAACGGCTCGGAATCCACCAACATGAACTTAATATCGGCTTCCGCCGCCAATTTATCTTGCACAAAGGCCTTGCACCGAACGTGGCCCGTTCGGGTCTTCACACGCACTGTAACTGCTTCAAGGATTAACTGATCGCCGGGCACAACCGGGTGTCGCATCTTCACCTTATCCATCGAAAGCAGCACCGCAAGCTTGCCCGTGTGCTCCAGCTTTTGGCTAAGCAATATGCCGCCAAGCTGGGCCAACGCTTCTACAATCAAGACACCCGGCATGATCGGCGTGCCGGGATAATGTCCCTGGAAGAAGATGTCATTGAACGTAACGTTCTTAATACCAATGGCTTTCTGATCACCGATAATCTCGACAACCCGGTCCACGAGCAGCATCGGATATCGATGCGGCAAGATACGTTGGATCGCCCGGATGTCGATTGTGGTCCCGCCACGCGCAATGAGGCTTTCGCGGGAATTCGACTCGTGTTGTTCGAGTAACCGCCTTGCCAGCAAGTGGTTAAGCTCATGTCCGCTCTTGTGCGCAACCAGCCGGCCGCGAATCGGGCGGCCGACGAGGTATAGGTCGCCTATTAGGTCCAGGACTTTGTGCCGGGCGCATTCATCAGGAAAACGGAAGCTGTTGTCGATCGGCCCGGTCGGTGAGATGACGAGCAGTTCCTTGTGCGACAGGTGCCGCCCGATGCCGCGGTTGCGCATCTCGTTGGCTTCCTGCTCGAAGACAAACGTGCGCGCGGGGGCAAGCTGATTGACGAAGTCATCATCCCCGAGATGAAAGCAGATCGTCTGCCGGCCGATCGGGGGACCGGCTTCGAAGTCGTAGATAATTTCCAGATGATCGGTCGGTCCGGGAAGGGCGGCGAGCGTCGCGTCGCCGTGTGTGACCTGGATCGGCCGCTTGATGATCAGCGGATCCGCAGGCGCGTCCAGCTCTTGCACGCCGGCGCCGCTGAGCAGTTCGACGAACGGCTTACTGCTGCCATCGCCGCCGGGAATCTCGCCCGCCGAGCCACCGCTGAGCTTCAGCGTCGCGTTATCAATCCCCAGCCCGCTGAGCGCGGCGAGGCAATGTTCAACGGTTTCGACATGCAACGAACCGTTCCGCAGACACGTTCGCCGCGGTCGTTTGGCGACGTTTTGCACGAGCGCCTGGATGTTCGCCACGCGTTCGCCTTGCTCGCGGATGAACGTGATCCCGCTGTCCGGCGCCGCCGGCGTGAACGTCAGCGTCGCCACCTCACCGGAAAATAATCCCGGCCCTGCCAGCGATACTTCGCGGGAAATTGTGCGTTGAAGGAGCGTTCTCAAAGGTCTGACCTGCCGGAAGTATACGCTAACCAGGCGAAACATGCAGAACCGCGCGAATCGCGTGCGTTTCGGGTGCTGCTACGACCAAAGATTGTAAATCGTTCATTCCGGATCGAGCCCGCGCTGGCTAATCTGTCGCAGGCGCTACCAACTAAATCTCGAATTGGGAGGAAAAATGCATACGAATCACGCTTTGCGCGCTCTGGTACTGGCCGCGGGGGTCGGGCTGCTGGTTCAGACGCAGGCAATGGCCCAAGTCACCGTCGGGGCCAACTTCAACGCCGGCTCACTCGGCAACAGCGGCTTTATCCCGCCCGACACCATGGGTGCGGTGGGCGTCGATCATTATGTTGAGTTGATTAACGGCCGCTATTCGGCGTTCCGCAAGGCGGACGGCGTGAACGTGCAGACGTCGTCGCTGAACACGTTCTTCTCGAACAACGGCGTGACCACGAGCAACTCGTTCGATCCGCGCGTGCTGTACGATCCGTACAGCAAGAGGTGGTTTGCGTGTGCCGCGGACAATAGCTCCAGCGCGGCCAGCTCGTTTCTGGTTGCGGTTTCCAACTCGGCCGATCCGACGGCCGGCTGGAAGTCATTCCGCATCGATGCCGACGCCAGCAACGTGAACTGGATCGACTTCCCCATGCTCGGCTTGAACGGGCAGTCGGTTGTCGTGACCGGCAACATGTTCCCGATCGGCGCGGGCTCGCAAGCGATCGATACCCTACACATTCCCAAGGCCGATCTGCTGCTGGCAGTGCCCACCGTTGTGAATCGCACCCTGTTTCAAAATACGAATCCGAACAACACGGGCTTCGCACCGCAGCCGGCACACGACCTGGACAACGGCAACCTGCCCCTGCCACTTCTGTCTGATTTCAACACGCCCGCCGGGACGATCAAGCGGTCCAGCGTCGGCGGCACACCCGCGGCACCGACGCTCGACATCGCCGGCGGCTTCATCGCCGTCGCCGCGTTCAACGTACCGCCCACTGCAGACCAGCCGGGCGCAAAGGCGAACATTCACACCGGCGACAACCGATTCCAAGTCTCGCCAGTCTTGAACAACGGCGAAATCTGGGGCGTGCAGTCTGTCAGCAGCGGCGGGCGAGCGGCGTTCCGTTGGTATCGCATCAACGCCGCCACCAACGTGCTGATCGAAAGCGGCACGATCGCTGACGCCACGCTGAACCTGATGCGCCCGTCGTTGTCGGTGAACGACTTTGGCGACGTCGTCGTCGGCTTCAGCGCGACCAGCCCGGCGCAGAATGTCAGCACGTATTTCGTGACCGGAAAAACCACTGCCGGCGTGACGACCTTTGCCGCGCCGACCCTGACCCAAGCGGGCGTGAGCGACTACCAGCGATTGGATGGCGTAGGCCGCAACCGCTGGGGTGATTACAGCGCGACCAGCACCGACCCGGCCGACCCCGCAATCTTCTGGACGATTCAGGAATTCGTCGGCGCCACCGATAGCTGGTCCCATCGAGTCTCCGAAATCATCATCCCGCAAACCGGCGAAAAGCGCTGGCGGAACAACTTGAATGGCAACTTCGGCACCGGCGTCAATTGGATCGGCGGCGCCGCGCCAGGCGCTGCGGATCACGTGGTCTACAGCCGCCCGACTTTCGGCACCGCCGGATACACCGTGACCAACCCGGCCGGAACGACGACCAACAATCGGCTCTCGTTGCGGCAAGGTTCCATGTCACTAAATCTCAACGGCGGCAATCAGATCCTGACAAACGCAGCAGCGGCCACACCCGGCGTGACGATTGGTGAGTTCGCCGGCACGCCGACAATGGTCATCTCGAACGGCGTGCTCACCTCCGTGTTTGCATCGATTGGCCACGGATCGCTCTCGACAGCCACCGTATCCATCAACGGCGCCAAGTGGAACAACAGCGACGGCTTCGCCGTGGCGGGCCGACCTCCGGGCGGCGGCGGGTTCGGGCAGGCGGGCGGCATCGCTACCCTCAACATCAGCAGCGGAGAACTGAACGTCGGCGGAAGTTTGAAGGTCTGGAACAACGGAACTTTGAATTGGACCGGCGGTCTTGTCACCGCCGGCACACTCGATGTGCAGGGTGGACGATTCCTCGAAAACGCCAATGGCTCGCGCTTGCTGAGAGTCGGCGCGGTCACGACCAGCGCCGGTGGAATCATCGACCTGAACGACAACGACATGCAGGTGCAGGGCAACAGCACGTACGTGCAGGTGCGAAACCAGATCGCCTCCGCGCGAAACGGCGGGGCGTGGAACGGCACCGTCGGCATCACTTCCAGCGCCGCCGCCGGCAATGCGCTGCACAACACCACGCTTGGCGCGATCACCGGCGCTCAGTTCAGCAGCGTCAATCCGCCCGGCGCAACATTCGACGGCTCGCCCGTGGCAGCCAACGATGTGCTGGTCAAGTACACGTATTACGGCGACACCGATTTGAACGGCATCGTCGACTTTGACGACTACTCGCGCACCGATAACGGCTTCAACAATAACGCCACCGACTGGTTCCGCGGCGACTTCGACTACAACGGCATTGTCGATTTCGATGACTATTCGCTGATTGACGGCGCGTTCAACACGCAGTCGGGCACGCTTCGTTTTGCCACAAGCTGGCTCGAAGGCGGCGGCGTCGGGCCGATCGGGATGGACGCGCCGGCACTCGAAATGGTGCAGAAACACTTTGCACAATTTGGCGCGCCGTACGCCGCCAGTTTCCTGGCGGCGGTGCCTGAACCGTCGGCGGTTCTGGGCGCGGTCTTCTCGATGCTCATGATGGCCCCGCAAAGGCGGCGAAGGTCGGGGTATCGCGTTTCCTGTTAACCGGTTAAGCGCAAACGCGTTGCAGTGCCGTTCCGCGTATGCGGAGATGGGAAACCCGCACGACGTGTGCGGCCATGGGAACCGGCAGCAGAGCCACTTTCGCGCTGTGTCGACGCAGTTTTCGGCAGAAAATGCGTTGACAAACCGGTGGGTTTCGCTAATCTGCCAACATGCCGTTGATCCGAGCGGACGGGTCGGCGGCTCGTGTCCAAGCCAAGCTATTTCTCTCAACGCGGTCGATGTTCGCCTGACGGCGCCATGTGAATGCGATGATCGAAATGTTAAACCGGTTCAACTGAAACAAACTGGCTCGCCTTGCTTCGCCGGAAATCTTTCGGCGCAAGGACGCAGCGGATTTTCGGAGGAGTGAAATGTCGAAGGAAAATACACGCCAACAGGCATCGCGGTCTCATTCAACTCAGATCATCTCGGCCGCTGCAATCGCCACGCTGGCGATCGCGTCGGTCGCGCTCGCCCAGGTGCCGGTCGTCGATGGCGTCCGCGACGTTAATAATACATACGGCGCCGCCGTTGCCGTACAGACGGTGCAGACGCAGTTCGGCGATGCCAATCCCAATGGCGGCAGCGAGCTCGATGCCGGTTACGTCAAGGTTGTTGGCGGCAAGCTCTACCTGATGGCAACCGGGAACATCGAGAGCAACTTCAACAAGAACGTGTTCTTCTTCGACACTCGCGCCGGCGGGCAGAACGTGATGCGCGCGGACAACCCCGGCAACGACTTCGGCGCGATGAATAAGTACGCCGGAATGACGTTCGACGCCGGATTCGAAGCCGACTACGCCATGTGGTTCGGTCACGACGGCACGACCGCTTACTTGCACTTCGCCGAGCTGAACACGAACGGCGGCGGTTTCGGCGATGACGTCGGCTCGATCGCGCTCAGCAGTAGCGCTGGCAGCGCGACCGTCGGCGGTCAGTTCGGTCGGCCGCTCGTCAACTTCGGCTTGGACAACAGCAACATCGCCGGCGTCACCGGCGGAACTGGCGCGGCCGATCCAGTCGCGGCGGCGGCGGTCACCACCGGCACCGAGCTCGGCATCGAGCTGCCAGCCATCGGCGCTACCGAAAACTTCAAGGTCATGGTTGGCGTGAATGCCGGCGGAAACGACTTCTGGTCCAACCAGTTCCTCGGCGGACTCCCTGCAGACACCGCCAACCTCGGCAATCCGATGACCGTTAACTTCAACAACTACGGCGGCGACCAGTTCTTCAACGTCGCCTATGCCGCGCCGCTCTCCCAATGGACGGTGGCAGGCAACGGCAACTGGACGGAAAACCCGAAATGGTCCGCCGGCTCGCCCAATGGGATCGACGCCCGCGCGGTGCTCGGCACGCTCGGTGGGGCAGGCGCGAAAGTCGTCACGCTTGACACCAATGTTCGCCTCGCGTCGCTTACTTTCGACAACACTGCCGGATACACGATCGCCGCCAGCGGCGGTAACGTGCTCACGATTGCAGGCAACGGAGCGACGCCGGCGGTCGTCGTCACCTCTGGGAACCACTCGATTGGCGCGCCGCTCACGCTGGGGAACACGACGAACTTCACCATCGCCGCCGGCAGCACGCTGGACGTTACCGGCGCGCTAACGGCGACGAACCAGACGATCGTCAAGGCGGGCGACGGCACTCTGCAGGTTCCCAATGTCCGAGCGGCCGGGGTACACGTCAGCGCAGGCACGGTCCGCGTCGCCACCAATGGCGGCGACACGGGCGCCAGCGAAATGAACAACCTCAGCTTTGACGGCGGATATGCCGCACCGGTCGGCACGTTCGATCTGCGTGACAACGACCTGATCGTTCACGCCGGATCACCGGAGAACGCGGCGGCACAGGCCGCGAATCTTTCGACTGCGATCGCATTTGCCCGCAACGCCGGCGCATGGGATCGAGCCGGTCTGACCAGCAGCGCCGCGGCCGCCGCGACGCCCAGGAACAAGACGCTCGGCGTGCTCACCGGCGCGGAATATCACGTTCCCACACCGGGCGCGACGTTCAACGGATTGACCGTGGCCGACACCGACGTGCTGGTCAAGTTCACCTATTACGGCGACACCGATTTCAACGGTCTCGTCGACTTCTATGACTATTCGCGTATCGACGCCGGCTTCAACAACAACCGCACCGGGTGGTTCAACGGCGACGTCGATTCCAACGGCATCGTCGACTTCGACGACTACAGCCTGATCGACCAGGCGTTCAACACGCAATCCGGCACGCTTCGCCGCGCGATGTCGTATCTCGATGGCAGCGATCGCAGCGACGCCGGAATGGACACGCCCCAGTTGCAGCTGGTGATGCAGCACCTTGGGCAGTTCGGCGAGCAATACGCTGCCGGATTCCTGGCGTCCGTGCCGGAACCGACCAGCGCGCTGGTCTTCGGTGGCATCGCCGCGATGTTCGCCGGGCGTCGACGTCGTGCACGCTAGTCGTCAATTTTAGATTCGCCCGGGGCGATTCCGAACCGCATTAACACGCCGCGAGTATTAACGCTCGCGGCGTGTGCGTATCCGGAGAAACCAAGTCCATGCAAAGCGCTAGTTCTTGTGCACGATCGACGAAGCTGCGCGCCGCCACGCTGTCGGCCGTTGCTTCATTAATGATCGGCTTTAGCGCTGCGCCCGTCGCGCGCGGCGCGGATGTGTCGCCGCCGGTCATCATGCAGTGGTTCGAATCGAGCTGGAAGACGATGCAGCGCCGCACGCCGGACTTGTTTAACGCCGGCTACGGCGCCGTCTGGACGCCTCCGCCCGGCCGCGCGCTGTACGACGATCAGGGCGGCGGGATCGGATACAACCTGTACGACCGCTTCGATCTCGGCAAGGCGAACGATCCGACGCTTTACGGCACCGAGCGCGGCTATCGATCTCTGGTCAAATCCGTTCAGAAGATGAACGGCGATGTGTACGTCGATTACATCCACCATCACGTCGGCGCGTGGGACGTGCCCGGCTACACCGGGTGGGGCGGCTTCACGCCAACCAAGTCGATTCAAGATCGCAGCGATTATCCCGGCTTCGAACTGAGCGATCCCTACGTCGGCGCCAATTCGTTCAACCCGAACTACCGCAATCTGCCCGGACAGCGCGACAGCTATCCGGATGCGCCGCCCGTGAATGACGGGAACACGCCGCAGTATCAATATCAATATCGATTGGCGCACCTGATCACGATCGATCTGACGAGCACGCGTTCGGATGTGCGTAATCCGGTTCCAGGAAATGCGGACAACGTTCGCCAGGCCGCGAACGGCTGGGCGATCGGGACCAGCACGCTGCTGCCAAACGGCAAGCCCGGCGCGAGCACGATCGTTCGCCGCGCGAACACGCCTGATGCGAACAACGCGCGATACTACCCCGACCAAAATCTCCCCGGCATCACCGTGACCGATCCTGCAACCGGCGGCGGCACGTACACGATCTATCCGTACAACCAGAACAACCCGCTCGCCGGCGATGCGACCAGCGAAACGAACGCCGGCTACATGATGCGCTACGCGCAGTGGCTGGTAAACGACATCGGCGTGGACGGTTTGCGCATCGACGCCGCTCGTCACGTGCCGTACGGACAAACCGGCGACGCGTACAACCCGGCGAATCTCAACATGCCCGCGCTCGTCGATCGCGCGACGTTTCGCCAATCGACACGCCTGAATCTCGACGGCTCGCAGCGAACCGTCTTCAACTTTCAGGAAGTCTTCAGCGGCGACAAGAACCTTCTTCAGACGTTCACGCGCAAAGACATCAACCCGGCCACGCCGAACGTCGTCGGTGGAAATCGCGACGTGCTGGATTTCCCGATGTGGTTCGCGATGCGCGGCAACATGACCGGCAACGGCACGCGCAACAACTGGTACAACCTGCGCAACGCCTCGCAGGACATCAACGACGACGGCCTGGCGAACAACGGTTCGCAGGCGATCGGGTTCGTGATCAATCACGACGACGGCAAAGGGAACATCAACGATCAGCAGAACGATTACATCGTGCTGGATAATGTCGCGCACGCGTGGATCCTGATGAGGCCGGGCAACGCGTACGTGTTCAATAACGCGCACGAGTTCGATCGCGCCGGCAACAACGAATTCTTCCTCAAGGATGGTCGCGGCGATGCGCTGGGCGGGTTGTACGGCAACATCGTTACGAACCTGGTTGACATCCGAAATAGCTACGGTCGCGGGGATTTCAAGGAACGCTGGATTGATCCAGGTGGCAACAGCGCGGTCTATGTCTTCGAGCGCGAGAATTCTGCCGTCGTCGGTTTGAATGTCGGCTACAACCCCGGTGTGGCGACGCGCACGGTCGACACGGCGTTCGCGCCCGGCACGCACCTCGAAGAACAGACCGGCAACTGGCAGGACCCCAGCGGACAAGTCGCGCGCACGGTCACCGTCGGCGCGGACAAGAAGGCGACGATTAACATCCCGTGGAACAATGCGAACAACGGCAACAAGGGCTACGTGATCTACGGCCTGCCCAGGCCACGCGGAAACGTATCACTTTCGAATGTCAGTCAGACGATCGCCGGCGAAACACCGACGGCCGCGACCAACGCGACCGCCCGGCTTGCTGCGATCGATGTCATTACCGCCAACTCGTTCAACGTCACGCTGAACACGAACGCGGTGACGCTCAGCGACGGCTATCGCGATAACGCCGCCGATGGCGATCGCGCGTACGTGCGCATCGACGGCGGGCTGGATCTCAACGGCAACGGAACGGTCGATTTCCGCAGCGGTGGCGACACGCGATACGGATTCGAGAACTTCACGACGACCAACACGCCCGGCACAACCAGCGGCACCGGCAACGGCCTGTACGTTCAATCCGTAAACGCCGCGAACCTCAGCGAGGGTTATCACTACCTCACGACTCGCGCGTATCGCCAGCGCAGCGATGGCGGGCCGGATGTGTTCAGCGATTTCAAGAAGACGATTTACGTCGATCGATTGAAACCGGTCAGCGCGATGGACAGCGCCGTCGTGCTCAGCGGAAACGATCGCGACGTCCGCACGCTCAGCGTCGATCAGACGGCCGACAAAGTCTGGACGTTCATGAACCTGCCGGCCAATCTAACCGATGCGCAGGTCGTCGCGCTGACGAACGCCGGCAACGGTGCGACGGCGATCGACATCGATCTGTTCAGCAAGACGTTCGCAAACGTGATTAACGGCAACAACGCGGTGACCGTCGTCACGCGCGAGATCACCGGCAACACAAACGTGCAGCGCTTCGCCGGCCAGAATCTGCTGACGACCAACGGCGCGGGGCTGGGCGATCTGAATCAGAGTAACGGCTACGAAATCGGCGACGTCACCGGCACGGCATACGGCATCGAATCGATCGTCTATCCGAACGGCTCGGGTACGACCAACTTCGCCTTCAATCCTGCGTCCGATCTGACCAACGACGGGTTGATCGACAGCCGCGATCTGTATGCGCTGCCGGTTCAATACCTCAACGTGAACGCGCCGCAGGCGGTGAAGACCGCCGCGCGAGAAGCGGTGCTTCGTCGCGGTGACGTGAACGACGACGGCGTGACCAACGCCAACGACATCGATCACCTGCACGCCAGCTTCGGCAACACCGCCTGGCGATATGATCTCGACGTCGACGGCTGGCCCACGGCAAATGGCGCGGATCGACAGGATGCCGACGTCCTGATCCGCACGATCTTTGAGACCGATTACGGCGATAGCGATCTGAACGGTATCGTCGACTTTGACGACTACTCGCACATCGACAACGGGTTCAACAACAACCGCACGGGCTGGGTGAATGGCGACTTCGACGGCAACGGCATCGTCGACTTCGACGATTACAGCCTGATCGACTTCGCGTTCAACACGCAGGGCCGCGGGTTAGCGCGAGCGATCGCGTACCTCGACGGTTCTGATCCAAGCAGCGACGGGATGAACACGCCGGGCCTGCAATTGGTGCAGCAGCACTTGGAGCAGTTCGGTCCGGGCTACGCGAATGGGTTCCTGAGTGCAGTTCCAGAGCCCGGTAGCGCGTTGATCGTGATCGGCTGGCTTTCCGCTTCAGCGGGACGCAGACGTCGAAACAAGGACTGTCATGCTGAGCGGCAGCCCGCGAAGCATCTGGCCTGACGTGCGAAGCTATATCCTTCGCGGAGTACGACTGGACTGAGCTCGTCGAAGTCCGCTCTGTATGACACGCTTTTTTTGGAGTTGAGTGATGTCTGTTTGCAGATCGACTCGAACCATCGCCATCCTCGCGCTCGCCGCAAGCGCATCCATCGCGCACGCACAACAATCCTCCGAGCCCGCGATGCTTCAGTGGTTCGAAGCGTCGCAGAAGACGATCGAAAAGCGCAGCGCCGATCTATTCCGAGCCGGTTACGGCGGCATCTGGGTGCCGCCCATGTCGCGGTCGGAAGATTCGAACAGCGTCGGCTACAACGTCTACGACCGCTTCGATCTCGGCCAACCCAACGACACCACGCTCTACGGCACGACCAACGGCTTCAAGTCGATGGTTAACTCCACGCACAAGGCCGGCGGACAGGTCTTCTTCGACCTGATCCTCAATCACTCCGGCTTCCGCGACAACACAACCACGAGCGGCGGCGTTCGCTTCTCGCCGAATCCGAATAATCCGGCGCAGCTTCACGGCGGGGGATATCCGGGCTTTGTCATGAGCACGCCCACGCTGCCCAACGGTGAATATCATCCCGCGAATGTCGGCACGTACTCGACCAATCCACTCTACGACCAACAGTTTCGCATCGCCGGGCTGAACGATCTGGATCAGCGCGTCGAGTTGATGTACGTGCGCAATCCGGTGCCGGGTAATCCGGACAATATTCCGAATCCAGCAAATGCAACCATCTTCGGCCGACAAGCGAACGTGCCGAACGCGAACAATTATCAGTTCTATCCCGACACGTCGCTGCCGGGCCGGACGTTTACCGATCCGCGCACGGGCGGGTCGTATACGGTCTATCCGTACAACACCGCGAACCCAGCCGCCGGAGACGCGGTCAAGGAAACCGCGATGGGCTATCTCATGCGCAACGCGCAGTGGATGGTCCAGACGCTCGGTGTCGATGGCTTCCGCATCGACACCGCCAAGCACGTGTACCCGTTCGTGCTGGATTACTACGACCGCGGCGTGTTCCGACAGGATCTGCGGACCAACCTTGATGGCAGCCAGCGCAACGTGTTCTCGTTCCTCGAGTACTACGACGGGAACGCCGGCACGGTGAATTCGATCGTCCGCAAGGACATCGTCAACGGTTCGAACACGGTGGGCGGCAATCGCGACGCGCTGGATTTTCCGCTCTTCTTCGCGATGCGCGACAACCTGGGCGCGACGGCCGCGAACAACAACTGGCATCGCATCCGCAACGCGAGCGTCGATGGACAGGACGGCAACGCGAACGACGGCACGCGCGGCGTGAGCTTCGTCACCAGCCACGACGACGGCGGCATGACGCTGAGCAACGTCGCGCACGCGTTCACGCTCATGCGTCCGGGCAAGGCGCTGGTGTACACCAACGCGCACGAATTCGGCGCGCGATCATTTCCGCAAGACGGGCGCACCGATGCACTTGGCGGGTTCTACGGCAACACGATCGCCAAGCTCGTCGACATTCGAAACACGCATGGCCGCGGAAACTTCGCCGAGCGCTGGCTTGATGACGCGTTCAATCCGAACGGCTTCTCGAACGTCTACATCTACGAACGGCAGAACAGTGCCGTCGTCGCGCTCAATAGCGCCTTCGGCAACACGGTCGACACCCGCAACGGCGTGCAGACTTCATTCGCGGCCGGCACGCATTTGGTGGAGCTGACCGGC
The DNA here is from genome assembly GCA_014380825.1 of Phycisphaerae bacterium. The sequence goes on from JACMJD010000764.1 coordinate 13,068, forward strand.
AACGCCGACGACCCCGCCGTCGATGTGAACGGCACGATCCCGAACACGCTGGTCGTCAACGCCAGCGGTCAGATCAACGTCGCCATCCCGCGCAACACGGCGGCGAACAAAGGCTACGTCATCTACGGCCTGCAGAATCCTAAGGGCGCGATGAGCCTGAGCAACGTCGCCTCGACGCTGGCGGGCGAGACGCTCAACGCCAACACAAACGGCACGGCGCGCATCAACAGCATCGACGTGATTACGGCCAACACGTTCAACGTGAACCTGAATACGCTCGCGATCACGCTGCCGGATAATTTCCGCGACAAGAGCGCGGATGGCGATCGCGCGTACGTGAAAATCGACGAAGGTTTGGATCTGAACAATACCGGCACCGTCGATTTCCGCACGCCCGGCAGCACGCGATATGGCTTTGAAGATTTCACCGGCACGAACCTGCCCGGCTACAACCAGGTCAGCGGTAACGGCACGTACAGCCAGTCGATCAGCGCGGCTAACTTGAGCGAAGGCTATCACTACATCACGACGCGCGCGTTTCGGCAGCGCAGCGATGGCGGGCCGGACGTGTTCAGCGATTTCAAGCGCACGATTTACGTCGATCGCTTGAAGCCCGTGGCGGCCGTCAGCGAATTTTCGAACGCGACGACGCCGCTCTCGTCGACGCGCGATTTGAAGATCAAATCGGTCGATCAAACCGCCACGCAGGTGAACGTGTTCGTCGATCTGGCGGCGAATCTCACCGATTCGCAGATCCTGGGCATCGTGAGCGCCGGCAACCAGGCGACCATGGTCGATCGCGATCTGTTCACGAAGAACTTCACCTTCGTCGGTCACGGCAATCATGCGATTACTATTGTGACCAAAGAAATCACAGGCAATACGAACATTCAGCGCATCGCGGGCGTCTTCACGCAAACGACGCGCGGGGCGGGGCTGGGCGATCTGGATTTCGACGGCGTGTACGAAGCCGCGGACGTGACGGGCCCCAGCAACAGCATGGAGCAGTTCGTGTACCCCGATGGAACCGGCGGAACGAATTTCACGTTCAACGCCGCCGCCGACATCAACGCCGACGGCCTGCTCGACAGCCGCGATCTGTACGGACAGCGCGATCGCTTCCGCACAATTGGTGCACCCGCTGCGGCGACGAACGCCGCAGTGGCCGCCGTGCTGAAGCGTGGCGACGTGAATCAGGACGGCTTCACCACCGTCGCGGACATCGACCACCTGCACGCCAGCTTCGGCAACACCGCCTGGCGATATGATCTCGATGTCGACGGCTGGCCGACGCCGAGCGGCGCGGATCGACAGGATGCGGATGTGCTGATCCGCACGATCTTCGAGACCGACTACGGCGACAGCGATCTGAACGGCATCGTCGACTTCGACGACTATTCGCACATTGACAACGGCTTCAACAACAACAGCACCGGCTGGGCGAACGGCGACTTCGACGGCAACGGCGTGGTCGACTTCGATGACTACTCGCTGATCGATCTGACCTTCAACAACCAAAGCCGTGGCGTGGCGCGCGCGATGGCGTATCTGGATGGCAGCGATCCAAGCAGCCAC
>JACMJD010000765.1 GCA_014380825.1 Phycisphaerae bacterium
GCGGGCGCCGCGAACGGCGTCGGCGCGCGAGTCGATGACGCGCAGGATCGGTTTGAAGACCAGCGTGTTGAGCATGAAGGTGCACAACAGCAGGAAGCCGATGACCCAAACGGTTGTTATATCGGGTGTTAACAAACGATTAATCGTATCAGAAAACTCAGGTGCCGATGGCCGCGCGGGCGGCCCAGGTTCCCAAGCAACAGCAGATGATTCGGGCGGTTACCCTACTAGTAATTTCCTTGGGCCTCCGGTCATGACGCTACCCACGAAACAGGCCTGAATCCCGGCACTTGTAAGGGATATCAATACTCCAGCTGCCGCTTCTGGCGCGATCGCTACCAGCAGTCCTCCAGACGTCTGGGGATCAAACATCAGATCCCGGAGCTCCTCAGGCACGGCGCCGCCGATTTCGATCCCGGGCGCGAAATGTTCCCGGTTGGTGTTCATCCCGCCCGACTTGTTTTGCGAAACCATCCCGAGCACGCCCTCGATAATCGGCAGCGATCGCGAGTCCACGGCGATCGTCACCCCGCTAGCGGCCGCCATTTCGGATGCGTGGCCCGCGAAGCCGAAGCCGGTGATGTCGGTGCACGCGTGAACACCGCCGCTACGTGCGTGAAAAGTTACGATCGCCTCCGCGGCCGCCTTGTTCAGTGTGCGCATTTGCGCCACGGCCCGATCGATCACGTCGCCTGAGGCACGGCCGAACTTGATCGCGGTGCCAACCACGCCTGTGCCGAGCGGTTTGGTGAGAATCAACCGATCGCCTGGCTTCGCGCCGGCATTGGTGAGAATCCGGTTCGGATCGATTGAGCCGGTCACCGAATATCCGAACTTCATCTCCTTGTCCTGCACGGTGTGGCCGCCGAGCAGCGCAACGCCGGCTTCGCGCAGCTTGTCGAAGCCGCCGCGAAAGATCTGCGCGATGTCGTCGGCGTGCAGGCCGTCCTGGGGAAACGCTGCGATCGCCAGTGCGGTCAGCGGGCGGCCGCCCATCGCATACACGTCGCTCAACGCGTTTGCCGCGGCGATCTGTCCGTAGAGATACGGGTCGTCTACGATCGGCGTGAAGAAGTCGACGGTCTGCACCAGCGCCGGCCCACCCTCCCACGCGTACACACCGGCATCGTCCGCGGTCCGGTAATCGACCAGGATGCGTGGGTCAGTTTGGGTTGGTATGCCGCTCAGGACCTGAGCGAGCTCGCCCGCGGCGAGTTTGCTCGCTCAACCGGCACAGGAGACCATTTCGGTCAACCGTCTCTTCTCAGACACGCTCATGCACCTCCTTTCGGTAAAACATTCACGGAACCACCGAATCACGGAATCACAGCGTGAAATTTGGGTTTCCCACAACACTTTCCGTGGTTCTGTGCTTCCGTGATTCCGTGCTAGCTGTTATTTGCGTTCGGTCAGGTATTCGTAAAGACGCTGTAATTCGGTTTCGTTGGTGAAGGCGATCGAAATCGTTCCACCCTTGCCTTTGCGTTTGATTTCGACGGGCGTCCCCAGCGACATGCGGAGCTGATCTTCGGCCGCGCGGGTGTGCACGTCGTTCTTCGACTTAATCGCCGGCTGCTTGTCGTCGCCCCGTTTATCGCCGATCTCTTTTTTGACGAGTGCTTCGGTCTCGCGCACCGACAGC
>JACMJD010000766.1 GCA_014380825.1 Phycisphaerae bacterium
AGACATCGACGATGTGCATCGCGCCTTCGAAATGTAGATAGACGATGCGACCCCGCCATTCCTCGCGCACCCGTAATTCGCGCGCGTACCAGCACACCCCTTGGAAATTGCGTCCGCCGCTGGCGTTGAGCGGATCCAGTCGGACCGAGTGCGGTAGATTGACGAGTTCCGCTGCATCCAACGATTCGAACGTCGGGACATGACCATTGCGATCGGCGGGTGACGATCCGCGCGCGGATTCTTCGTCGCGAACGAAACGCCAACCCGCATTCAGATCGACGCGGAGCCGCCCGCCGCGCGCAACAACAGCAGCACCTGGCGCGGGAACTTCTCGCATCACGGGCGTGCGACTGGCCCGGCTGGTTTCGGAGCTGCTCATCGACTGTCCTCAACCGCCTTCGCCTCAACAGGCTTACCGTCGTTCGGCGCACTCTGACCAAACGCGCTCATCGCCGGAAGGGGATTGCCCTGATCGTCGAACAGCGCTTTCGCGCCGCGCTCCCAGATTTGCAGGCCCTTCACCTGTATCGATTCCGGATACCACCACACCGCGCCGATCGCGCGACCATTCGGCTCGCCGCGCACCAAGGCCATCAGATCGCGCACAAACTGTTCCTGTCCCTGCGGCGTCAGCGGCCAAGTTTGGTTTTCGTGTTGCGGGTCCATCGCCTGCTTCCACGGATAGGCGACCTCCGCGATCAGCACGTCTTTGCCGTATTTCTTGATGACTTCGTCTATGTTCAGCTTGAGATCTTTGAACGACTCCTTCGGCCCGGGGTAGAAGCTCAACGCGATCACATCAAAGTTGTTCGTGTGCCGAGTAAATCGATTGAAGAACCAAGGCGGCAAGCCTTCGTGTCCCCCTCCGTGAATGTGGATGACGACGCGAATGGGCTGCGCCGGTGTTGAAGCGTCGCGCACAGCCCTTGCGCCGGCGTCGAACAATTTCGCGAAGCGCGCCCAATGCGCCTCTTCATCTTCCGGCGTCGTGTTGTAGACGAGCTTCCCATCCGGCCAGAGCATGCCCGGCGCGATTTCGTTGCCGACCTGCACCATGTCCGGCACGATGCCATCTAACTTCAAATCCCGCAGCACAGTCGCGGTGTAGTCGTACACCTTTGTTTCCAGTTGCTCGAAGCTCAGATCCTTCCACGCCGCCGGCTTCGTCTGCTTTCCGGGATCGGCCCAGGTGTCGGAGTAGTGCAGATCGAGCAACAGCATCGCGCCCGATGCCTTGATCCGCTTGGCCAGCGCGCGGACGGTTTCGAAACCCTGAATCGCGCCCCAGTTTGAGTTGAAATCTTTGCTCGGATTCACGAACAGCCGAACGCGAAACAGGTTGAAGCCGTGATTCTTGAAGATCGCGATCGCATCGGCGGGCTTACCTGCATTCAGAAAAACTCCGCCGGCCTTTTCGATTTCCGGCAGCATCGAGATGTCCGCGCCGACGATCATCTTGTCGTCCGCCGCGCGCAGCGACAGTGCGCTGAGCAGCAGACTCGAAGCGAAGCAACACAAGATCATCGGTCGGACGCGCATCGGGACGCTCCACACAAAGCAGCACGCGGAATCATCGAGTGATTTGACCCGGCAGGAACGCCATCACCTGCCACGGCGTCCGTTCCAAACCCGGCGCGGCGTAGCCGAGCGATTGCCACGTTTCGTTCCACGTCAGGGTCTCAACATGCCCATCCATAAACGCGTAGTTGGCCATGCCGCGCTTGACGTTTTGCGGGTCGTCGTAGCTGCCGTTCGTTCGCGAATGTCGGCGATACGCGACGTTGTACGGATTGGTCTGACGCAGATTCACCGTCGCGTCCGACTGATTCTTCATGTTCACGTTGTTGTAGTCGCCCGTTCCCTGAAACGTGACGCCGTCCGCATAGGTGCTCGTGCCGTCCATGTAAATGATCGACCGTTCCGGCGGCTTGATCTGGCTGAGCTTCGGCGACGTCATTATCGTGCCGCTGTAATTCGTCGACAGGCTCGGCGCCGTCGCGTTGGCGCTCTCGAGAATCTCGTTGCTCCAGTTCATCCGATAGCTGGCGGCGAAGTTGTCGGTGTCGCCTTTTTCGCCGCCAAGGTTCGTCATCGCGTCGTTCCACGTATACCGATTGCGCGCCTCGGTGTCGGTAGGACACTGGAACGGGCCTTTGCTCTTGTTGAGATACTTGAAGATCGCGAACTGCCAGCTCCACATGTTTTCTGGAAATTCCCATCGACTGCCCAGGCGCTGGTTCCAGCCCTGCATGCGCGGGCTGCCGTTGTTCTCGGCCTTCGGCAGATGTCCACCGTGTTCGTTGGCGAACATGTGCGTCGCGAGCACGAGTTGACGCATGTTCGATTTGCACGCGACGGACTGTGCCGAAGCGCGAGCCCGGCTCAGCGCGGGCAGCAGAATGCTGATCAGCACAGCGATGATGCCGATCACCACCAATAGCTCGACCAGCGTGAACCCGCGCGATCTCTCGTGATTACGTGAATACGTGATTACGTGAGAAATTCGATGCATGGCGTCCTCCAGCCGGCGCACCCGGCGCGCTTACGAATCCGCTACGACAAAATATAAAGTGCCGGCCCCTCGATGCCCCTAGATAAGTGCGAATGTTCTCTTCGATTTTGCGACAGCGACGTCGGCAGCTACTCGGCGAGGATCGGCGGAAGCTGTTCGAAGCGACTGCGCGGACCGAACTGCCGGCGATATTCCGTCGGCGTGGCGCCGGTCGCCTGCAAGAAACTCGTCGCCAGATATTCCGGCGTCGCGAATCCGGATTTCGCGGCGACCTGATAGATCGGCAGATCCGTCTGAAGCAGCGCCTTGGCGCGCTCAAGCCGCACGCGACGAATTTCATCCAGCGGCGTGTGCCCGAGGACGCTGATGAAGCGGCGCTCCAGCGTGCGGCGATTGGTCGGAATCTCGTCGAGCAACTGCTTCACGCTCATGCCTTCAACCGCGTGCCGCCGAATGTGCTGGATCGCCGCGGCTACGTCGGGATCTTCAACGGCCAGCACGTCGGTGGATTGTCGCGTGATCACGCCGATCGGTGCGATGCGCGCGACGTCCGTCCGCGTTCGCTTTCGGGTCGTCTTCTTCTTCACGAGCAACTGCTCCAACATCGCGACCGCCGCGAGCCCGATCTGCTCGGCGCCGATTCGAATGCTGGACAGCGGCGGGTGCGCGATTTCGCATAGCAGCTCTTCGTTGTCAACGCCCAGGATCGCGACGTCGCCCGGCACGTGCAGCCTGCGCTCTCGCGCGGCCTGCACCAGTTCCGAACCCCACAAGTCGTTCGCCGCCAGAACCGCAAGCGGCCGCGGGAACGACGCCAGCCATGCGCCCATGGCCGCGGCGCGTTCCTTCTGCGACGCGCCGAATGCCGGCAGGGCGGGTGACACGCCGTGTACCGCTTCGTAACTGCCGTACGTAAACTCCGGCACGCGATCCCGCGCGGCCGCGTTCGCTTTTCGCGCGCCGAACTCGCGCTCGATCTCACGCTTAAATCCGATTTCGCGCTCGCGCGACCAGACCATCCACGATGCGCCGAAGAACGCGAAGTGACGAAACCCGCGCTCCAGAAAATGCTTGGCCGCCATCTCCCCGGTCGCCACGTCGTCCGGCAAAATCCGCGGAAACTCCGAGTCCGCCCGCCGCTCGAACAACTCCACCACCGGCTTGCGCGTCTCGCGATAAACCTTGGCCAGCCGATCGTCATAAATCTGGCAAATGATTCCGTCCGGATTCCAGTCGCGAAACCATTTCGAAAGATACTTGCTGGAATGCCCGTAGATTCCGCGAAAGACGTTGAACAACCAAGGCAACCGAGCCAGCCCGCGAGCGTCGGCCGAGTCGCTCGCATACATGTTTCGCGCGCGTGTCGCCGCGACGATTCCGCGCATCACGTTCCGCGCGTAAGCATACTCCGTCGGCAACACAAGCGCGACGCGGACGAACCGTTGAGAGCTGCGCTTAGCCACGAGATCGAGCGTAGCGACGAGACGGTGCTGTCGCAAGAATAAAGATAGTCTTCAAATTGCACTGGAACCTTTGGAGAACTCAGCGCACATGTCGCTGACCTCCGTACTCGGCGTACAATAGTCCGCCTGCATTTTCCTTCGGAGCTATCTACGATGACTCGACGTGCGATGTTGAAAACGATGGCGGTCGCGCTGGCCGCCGCGCGTGGCAAGGCTGTCGTATTCGGTGGATCGCCGACGACGCAAACGACGGATCAAACGGAGCCTGGTGTGCCAACAGTTAATGTGAAAGTGTTCGATTCCAAGGGTGAGCTGGTCGGACCGATCAGCATGCCCAAGGTCGTCAAGAGCGACGCCGACTGGAAGAAGCAGTTGACGGCCGATCAGTACCGAGTCGCGCGAGCGAAGGGAACGGAAGCGGCGTTCTGCGGGACGTTGCTCGACAATCACGAGGACGGCATTTACTCCTGCGTATGCTGCGGGTTACCGGTGTTCGCCTCGAGCGCCAAGTTCAATTCCGGCACCGGCTGGCCCAGCTTCTTCCAACCGGTTGCGAAGGAAAACGTCGCGGAACACGCGGACAACTCTCACGGGATGCGGCGAACAGAAATCCTGTGCGTGCGCTGCGACTGCCACCTCGGCCACGTTTTCGAAGACGGCCCGCGCCCAACCGGCCTGCGGTTCTGTGTGAACTCAGAGTCGCTTACGTTCACGCCGAACGACAAGCTCGCGACGCTCGCAGATCCCGCCGCCGGCAACAAAAAGAGCTACCCGCCTGCGACGCGACCGGCGGATCGATGACGGCGGGAGTGCCGAAACAATTGGAAGTGACCCCTTTCTATTTCCGCCGCGATCCAAGTTGATCTCTCCACTCACACTGGCGCAATTGACCGTGCGCGCGTAAACGGTCCACCAAGGTGCGAATCGGCGCGTTAGTCATTTAGCGGCCCCGCGCAACACGCGTTAAGTAGAAAATAATTTTGTCAGCTTCGATTTCGCAACGATATCGACGATTTCGAAATTGCGCTGCGCGCGGCGCGATCGCGGCGCGCAGCGCGCCCAGTAGATAGGGAGGCGGTGTTTTGAAAGGATGAAGGATGAAACAGCAACGAAGGGCGGGACGATCGTCCGATCATTTTGCGCTCGAACGATTCCCCGGAATTCCCCTAGACACTCGATCGGCGGAAATCGTCTCAGCGGCAATTGCTGGCCGGGCCTCGCGATGTCGATTAGCAGAGTGTGCATCGTGGGGAAGCCGATGAACGCCAAGGCGCCGAGTACGCCAAGGAAAGCGAAGAACAGCCAAACGCGAACGAGCAAGGGGCCGGGCGAGTTGTCGGTAACGAAGCCGTTGCGACTTTTCGCGGGGCTCGCGCAATCGCTTGGTGGGCCGGGAGTTCAAAACGCGGGTCCGAAAGGCAGGGTGAAAATCGCACATCAATCTGACGGAACGAAGCCGTTCGCGAACCCTTCGGCCGCGCTCAGGGCGGAGGGGGGGAGGTCGAACTGTTTGGAGCGGGCAATCGTCGACGTGCGGATGAAAAATGCGCCATGAAGGACTTGAACCTTCAACCCGCTGATTAAGAGTCAGCTGCTCTGCCAATTGAGCTAATGGCGCGTCGCGTGTGCGGCGGGAGAGTTTAGCGGCGGAAAAATGGAATGACAAGGTGATGCCCGGTTGTCACAAATGCGACGCGAAATTCTGATCGCCCGTCATGGGTGTGGATCACATTTTCGCGTCGGTCATCCGCCGGCTTTCTTTCGGTCAGTCTCATCTTTCCAGCCGGTGCGGGCGACGACCTGATTGAAGTCGTACCAGGTTTTCATGACGGGCTCGCCGATCTGTCCCGTGAGTTCGTTTTCGACCATGGCGTCGATCATCGGCAACGCGGCGGTGTCGATGCGCGGCTTGGCGGAGGTGAGTTGGGCGACGAAGATTTTGCCCTGGATCGGCAACTCGATCAGTCGCAGCGGCGGCCCGCTCGGTTGGGTGGCGGCGGTGCTGAGCAAGCCCAGCGCGTCGAAGCGGAACTTGGTGAGCGCTTCCGGCGGCAGCGTCACTCCTTCGACGGCCGTCGCCATCAGATCGAACGTGCCGGTGCTGACCGACTTGAGGTTCGATTCTCTCGCGGCGCTGGCGAGCGAATTCGGGCGAGCGGCGTCGAGCAGATCGCGAGCGCGCTTCATCGCCAGCTCGTACGCGCGGGCTGTTCGCCAGTCGCGCTGAACGGCGTCGGCGACTTCATCGATCGAATTCGGCTTTGAGGCCGGCAGCGCGCCGGTCAGGCGGAAGACGTAACTCGAACCGACCGCGTCGCGCAGCACGGGCGACGGCTTGTACAGCGGCAGCACGATCGGCTTGTTCCGCTCCGACTCCGGCACGAGCTCGGCCGCCACCTGCGTTGCGTACGAGGCGAAAGGAAACTGACTCGCCGCGGCTTGCACGGTCGCCTGGCCGAGGCCTTCGAGCGCCTGGAGTTCGTTGACTGTCTGGTACTGATTCAGCGAAGCGATCACCGGCAGCACGCCTGTCTGCTGCTGCATCTCGGCGGCGAGTTTCTGGAGGTAGTCGAACGATGCGTATCCGCTCGACGTGTTCACGGCTGGCGCGGTGGACGCCGGCGCGGTGGACGCCTGTGTGCTGGATTGTGTTGTCGGCGTTTTCGGATTCGGATTCTGTGCATGCCACGCATCGTAATCGGCACGCAGTCGCGCGTTGATCCGATCCTGAAGATCGCGCGCCTTGCGGGCGATCTCCGGGGCCATCAGGGTCTCGACGATCTCGTCGCGCACCTCTTCGAACGGCTTGGTCGTCGGCCCGGTTGTCGGTTGCAACGACGACATGGACGTGGGCAGGGTCGCGGGCCTGGTCGCGGGAAACTGGGACTGCCGGCGCATGTAATATTTCCGCGCGTCGACGGTCCAGTCGTAATCCGACTTCGTCCCGAGCACGGCCTTGCGTACGTCGTCGTGACGAACGCCCAGGTACTGAAGGGTGACTCGATTCGGATACTTGTAGCCAAACCCGTGTGGATTCTGCGGAGTGGGAGGTGAATCGGAATAATAGTCGGCGAAAGTTTCGAACTGCTTCTTCAGATCTTCCGCGGTGGGCGCGGAAACTTGAGCGAGCAGATCGTTAGCGGAAAGCTCGACCACGTCGAGCTGAATCTGCTGAAGCTGGCGAGCGATCTCATGCTCGCGCAGCGGGCGGGAGATCTTCATGGCGGTAATCGCGCGATCAAACGAACGCTGCACCCTGACCAAGGCCGCAACCGAGTCGCGAACGGCGCTCCGCACGTTTGGATTGGGCACGTCGTCCAACGCGACAATCGTTCCATTCTCGAGGCGCACGGCGAAGCGTCGACGCTTCATCTCTTCGTCCATGTCGCCCGGAAGAACGACGATGCCATTTCTGATCGCCTCTTCCTGAAGCAGGTAATACATCTCCGGATGGTTCGCCACCTGCTCCGCCAGGATGTTGAACGCAGGGTTGCGACGAAGAAAATTAGCAACCGGCACCGCCTGGTTCTGCGTCACCTCCGGCGACATGACGATCATCTGCTCGAGCAGATCCCACTGCTCCTTGGCCCGGGCAAGGTCGGTGTTGTAGATCTTTCTGTCGCCCGCGGTGCCGGCGAGGTATCGAGTGGACTGGTTGTCGAACAGGCTGCTCTGCGAGGGCAGGATGAACGCGACCATCAGGACCACGCCCAGGACGGCCAAGAATTTCTTTTTGTTGTCGCGGATGAAGTTCGTCATGCTGGTGTCGTTTAAGTCTCGCGAATGGATCGCGGTGAAAGAGTTCGAAAGTTATCTGCCCGTTGTTCCCGCCCCGTCGGCGGGGCGCGTCGTTGGAATCTGTTTCAATCGATCGAGCCCCTGCCTGGCGGCGGCGGTGTTGGGGTCATCGGGATACTGTTGTACGAGTTGAGTGTATGCACGCGTCGCGCCGGGCGCGTCATTGATCATCTCACAGATTTGTCCGGCTCGAAGGATCGATTGTGCGACGCGCGGCCGATCCGGCGCATCCTTAAAATGCGCGACCACGCGCATGAACGCCAGCGCCGCATCCTGCAACGCGGCCACGTCATTGGAAGACGGCGGATTCTGTTTCGTCGATGACGCGAGGCCCAATCGCGCCTCGGCCATCATATACAACGCGTCCGCCTGCTGCGTTGGATCAGTGAACTGCGCTCGGCCGGCTTCGAGCTCCGACAACGCCTGCTTGAAATCCTTCTTGTCGAGCGCTGACTGTGCGGTTTGCAGCCGTCGTCGCGCGATCGCCCGGCCGGCTTGCGGGTTGTTCAGATCCTTGGCGAGAACTTCGTCCAGCCGCTGCGCGACCAGGTCCGCTGCGCGCGTGTCCTTGCGGGCGCGCTGGACGTCGACCAGAAAACTCAGCAACGCGACGCGCTGCTCATCGTTGATCTTCGGATTCGACAGCGCCGAGTTGACGTCGGCGGAGGCGGTGTCGAGATAGCTCGAGCGTTCATCCGGCAAATGTGGTCGTGGAACCGCGGATGGATTCTCGCTCATCACCCGCGCGATGTACGCAGCCACAGCCGCATCGAATCGCCCGCTCTTTTGCGCGACAACGAGCAGGCGGCGCGACGCCCATTCGCTCATCCACGGCTTGCCGGTGGTGCTGCCCGCGCGGGCGACGCGCTGAAAACCGTCGACCGCGACTTCGTGCTTATCGAGCGCCAGCGCGTCTTCGGCGGCATTAAGCGCTGTCTCACCGTCGGCCGAGATCCGCGTGATCTTGGCGATTTCGATCGAGCGCTCGTTGCCGTGGAATTCGTAGACCAGCTTGTCGCCTTCGATGCGGAGGATTTTCAGCATCGCACCCTGCAACATCGGCGCTTCATTCGGCGGCCCCTGCCAGATGGCATCTGCTTGCAGAAAGGATGAAGGATGAAGCATGAAGGATGAAAAGACGAAGAGCGCCGCGACGATGATCAATCGTCGTGTTGGGGCGGAAGCATTTTGTCTTGCTTCATCCTTCATCCTTCATCCTTTCTGGATTGCAGGAGAGGGGGGTCGAACCCCTACACCTTTCGGTACAGGATCCTAAGTCCTGCGCGTCTGCCAATTCCGCCACTCCTGCGCAGCGCATCAACAAGCGATTAGACGTGCGAGATTGCGCGATGTCAATTTGATCGGAAAATCGGCATGATGAGGTGCGTGAAATCGAGACGCCGGCTGGTTTGGTTGCTCGTGCTTGGGGTCATCATCGCACTGGGTTTGGGGTCGCGACGGTTCGCGACTGACTTGCCTTCATTCGTCGCGAATTATGCGGGCGACACGCTGTACGCGGCGGCGATGTTCGCGCTCACCGTGATCCTGTTTCCGCCCTGGTCCATCACGCGTGCGGCGATCGTGTCGCTCGTCGCGTGCGTGCTGATCGAGATCAGTCAGCTCTATCACGCTCCGTGGATCGATTCGATCCGCGCGACGCGCATCGGCGGATGGATCCTGGGATCTGGATTCCTCTGGAGCGATCTGCTGTGTTACGGCGTCGGCGTTGGAATCATGGCGGCGTTGACATGGCTCGTGTCCAGCGGTTCTATTTCGACGCAGCTTCAAACGAAGAAGGAGATTTGAAATGGCGCGGCCGGTCACATTGTTCACGGGTCAATGGGCGGATCTGTCGTTCGACGAGATCTGCGGCAAAGCAAAAAGGTTCGGATACGACGGCGTCGAGCTGGCGTGCTGGGGCGATCATTTCGAGGTCGACAAAGCGCTCAAAGACAAGAATTACTGCAAGGGCCGATGGGAGATTCTTAAAGGTCACGGGCTTACGGCGTTCGCGATCAGCGCGCATCTCGTCGGGCAGGCGATCTGCGACAACATCGACGAGCGGCACAAGGCGATACTTCCGCCTGACGTGTGGGGCGACGGCGATCCGGAAGGCGTCCGCAAACGCGCGGCGCGTAAGATGATCGACACGGGCAAAGCGTGTCGGAGGTTCATCGACGCGTCTCCCGACAAGAACAAATTTCCCGCAGTCGTGAATGGCTTCACGGGTTCAAGCATCTGGCACACGATCTACGCGTTTCCGCCCACGAGTCAGAAGCATTGGCAGAAGGGTTTCGACGATTTCGCCAGGCGATTCGGGCCGATCCTCGATGCGTTTGACAAGGAAAACGTGAACTTCGCATTGGAGGTTCATCCGACCGAAATCGCGTTCGATATCGCCACCGCGCAGCGCGCGATCGATGCGCTGAAAGGGCACAAGCGATTCGGGTTCAACTACGATCCATCGCACCTGGGCTATCAGCACGTCGACTATGTGAAGTTCATCCGCGCCTTCGGCAACCGCATCTACCACGTCCACATGAAAGACGTCTGGTGGGGCCACGGCGACGGAACCGTGGGTGTCTTCGGCGGGCACGTCGACTTTGCGGATCCGCGGCGTTACTGGGATTTCCGCTCGCTCGGGCACGGGGACATCAAGTTCGAAGACATCATCGTCGCGTTAAACGATGTGAAGTACGAAGGACCGCTGAGCGTCGAGTGGGAAGATTCGCGGATGGATCGCGAACACGGCGCGGCCGAGGCGTGTGCGTTTGTGAAGCGGATTGATTTCAAGCCGAGTGCGATCGCGTTTGATGCGCAGTTTGATCGGTGATTCAGTTGCGCGGGGAATCCGGGTCTTCGCGAGTACGCGCAGACGCCGGCGTGTGAGGTACTCCGAACACCCGGATTTGTTTTCGGTTGGGTCCCATCACGATGATTCCAACTTCGGGGTGATCGATCCAACTTTCGTCGTCGCGGTGGGACCCGGCGTGTGGGCACCCTATCCCAAGAGTGGTGCGAGTTGGGCGTACCAGCGGTCGGCCATCAAACGATCGCCCAGGTCGTTGGGGTGCAGCGCGTCGTCGCTGTCCAGCTCCAGGTTGAAGCCGGTGTACTGGTCGACCATGATAATACGCGACTGAACCGTGTTCATCAGGTTGACGAGGCTCGGAATCCTGTCGTTGAAGTTTTCGATCGCGCCGGGCGCGGCGTCGCCGGCGGGGATGAGCTTTGCCAGCACGATCTTCACGTTCGGGTTGACCGATCGCAGGATGTCGATGATGTCCTCGATGTTGTTGATCGCAGTATTCGTGCCCATGCCAAATCGCATGTCGTTCGTTCCCAGGTGGATGAGCACGACGTCAGGCTGAGCGCTCAGGGCCCAGTTGGCGATTTGCGCTTTGATGTCGGCGGTGGTGAAGCCAGAATGGCCCTCGTGGTCCTGGTCGAAGTCGAAGTCGGCCGGGAACTGATCGCCCGCTGCCTTCGTCTGGCTGCCGACGAAGTCGACGCCGTAGCCTGCATCTTCAAGCTTTTGCCAGAGGTAGTAACGATAGCTGTTGAAGTTGCCGAAGCTCTGCGTGATCGAGTCGCCTAGCGGCATGATCCTGATCAGCTCCTGCGTGCTGAACTGAATCTTCTGCACGTTCGCGATGTTGCTGACGTTCTTGCCGACGAGGAACAAGCTGTGCGTTCCGCTGGCGCCGCTGATCTCGGTCTTCTGCGTGAAGTACGTGACAAACGATCCGGTTGGCTGAACAACCATCGTGCCGATCACCGGGCCTGTCTTTGAATCCAGTCGCAGCTCGATGCTTCCGCCGACGTTTGTGGTCGCAAGCGCCAGCGTGATGCGCACGGAATTCACGCCGCCGTGGAAGTTGACGTTGTCGTATTGCATCCAGTCGTTGTTGCCGAGGCCGAGGACGTTGTTGCCGCTCTTGATCACGCCGGAAGCGCTGTCATACGTCGTGGCGCCGATCGGGTTGAGTGCATCGCGAATCGTCGCCGTCGACGTCGTCACATTGAGCGTGCTGCTGGTTCCCGACTTGCGCGCCGCGCCGTCGAGCGCGATTACCTTGTACTGATATTGCGTGCCGGCGCTCAAGCCGTCGTCGGTGAACTCCGGGGCTTGCACCGTCGCGATCTTCGTTGAGCCGCGGTAGACGTCGTATCCGAACACGCCGACGTCATCGGTCGATGCGTTCCATGTCATCGTCACGGCGCTGGAGCCCACGGTCGTAGTGTGAAGGTTCGTCGGCGTGGTCGGCGCGCTGTTGTCGGTAAACGCAGGGAGCAGTTGGCTCGCTGGCACAACTTGGCGTGGCTGACTCAGGCTCGCCCATTCGAGCTTCGCAACGCCCGTCCCGGCGGAGTTGTGGTAATCAACACGGATCGAGTGTTTCCGACCAGCCGTCAGCGCGACGGCTGCGCGATCTTCGGCGGCGGCGTGATCGACCGCATGGTTGATGACGAGTTTATTGTCGATCCACAATTGCACGCCGTCATCGGACGTGAAATAGAGCGTGTACGTTTCCGTGTAGAACGGCACGATTGAACCTTCCCATCTCACGCTGAATGCATCGTCCGATGTCGCCACCGGCGCGCTGGCCCAGGAGAAGTTGATCGAGCCATCGGTGCGCGTGGAGATGAACTGACCGAAGTTCGAGCCGCCGTAATACTTCGCGGCTAATCCAAGTCCGCCCGATGCAGCGGGCGCGCTCAGCGTCGTCACGGTCGTGCTCTTGCCCGCCGAGGCGTTGCCGGATGGATCGACGGCGACGATGGTCCAGTTATACGCGGTGCCTGCCGTGCGCCCGGCGCGCGTCCAGGTGGTGCTGCTGGTGGTGCCGATCTTTGTTTTGCCGTTGTAGACGTCGTAGTAAACGGTCAGGCTCGGATCGCTCGCGGCGTTCCAGTCCATCCGGATCGTCTTGTCAGTCACGTACGATGCGTGAACGTTGGATAGACCGGCCGGCGCGACCGAATCAACGTCAGATGAATACAGATATGCTCGCGGAACGATCTGCTTCGGCTGCCGCGCGCTTTCCCAGTACAGCTTGGCGGTCGCCGGTCCACTGGTGTGCTGGTATTCCAACTGCACGTTGTAGCGCTTGCCTGCCGTGAGGTTGATGTAACCGGAATTGGCGGTCAGCGCGTGCGAGGTCCAGTTGTCGACGATCAGTTTGTTGTCGATCCACAACCGCACGCCGCCCGCGGTGAACGTGACGAAGCGATACTGTTCCGTGAACCGAGCCTGGACGCGCCCTGACCAGCGCACACCGTAATCCGCACCAACGCCCGCCGCCGGCGCACCTGCAGACCAATCAAAACTGATCTGGCCATCCGTTCGCGCGAGTGCCTTGGCGGTCAGATCGATGTTGTTGAAGTACGCGCCGGACAAGCCGTTGCCCGAGAACAGCGCGCGATCTTCCAAAGGTTCGATGATGCAGGGTCCGCGCTTGCGGCCCGCAGCATGAACTACGGGGCGATTCGAGCGATTGAGAAATTGGAGCCCAAACATGTGTCCCTAATCAATAAACGCGCTTTGCCTGCGCGACAAATCGATCCATCGAAAGTGGCATCCACGAACGCGCGCTTGGCGTGCGCTTCTTCCATCTGTGATGTCCGTAGCGACTGAGATCGTCCGATATCATCGGCAATTCGTTACGTGCTCGATTAAGTACATGGACCCGCTCTTGCAATCCCGGCACAAAAATCCACGTCGGTTACACAATCTGGTTCAATAATGGTTCACGATTCCGCCAGCGTGACAAATTAGTAACGAAGTGCTCGATCAGTCGCGCCTGCTCGTCCTGCACACCGCCGCCGATGTGCGGCGTGATGTAGACATTCGGCGTCGTCCAGAGCGGATCCTCCGGCGGAAGCGGTTCCGGCGTCGTCACATCCAAGTACGCCGCGGAGAGGTGATTGGATTCCAACGCTTTTCGCAACGCGTTCTGATCGACGGTATCA